>JALYXG010000473.1 GCA_030947205.1 Chloroflexota bacterium | reverse complement strand
GATCTGTCCGTCCCGGTGGAGCGTAAATTTCCATGTGGGGGCCTGCGCGTCCCCGGCGGGGGCGAAGGAGGCGGTCGCCGCGTCAATCGGGTCGAGCGTCCAAGCGCCGCGCGCGAAGTCGCCCTGCTCGGTGTACCGCCCGAAGCGGAAGTCGTCCGGCCCGACCTCGGCGTCCAGCAGATGCTCGATGCCGCCGCCCCGGTCATAGGTGTCGTAGGCGAGGTAGTCCTCCAGCCCCGCCTCGCGGAAGCGGACGACGCCGTGGATGTTCGTCGGCTCGTTCCCTTCCTCGGCCTGCGCGTTATCGTCGCCGGCAGTCACCCCGGCGTCGGGTGACGGTTCCCCGTGGGCGGCGTAGGCTTCCGCCGCGTGCGCGCGCACCGTCGCGTGGTACGCCTCCGGGCGGCGGGCGAGGGTGTCGAGCGCATTGACAGCGACGCGGCGAACGTCCCACTGCTGAAGCATGCCACCCTCGGCGGGGTCAATGAGCAGGTTCTGGTGCTGACCGGTCAGGAGCAGTTCGGGCGCACCGTCCGCGTCGAGGTCGCGCACCTCGTGCCGGAACCAGTCCATCTCGTGTGGATGCAGGATCGCGTCGGCGGCATTCTCGGCAAGCAGGAGGCGGTGTGTCGTTTCGGCACGCATGTGGTTCATGTAGATACCACCGAAAACGCCGTGCCAGTAGGCGTCGTTGTTCTGCCCCCGGTAGAGTTCGAGCAGCCCGCCATCTCCTTCGCCGCCCGCCGCCCGCGCCGCGTGGACCTTGGCGTGCGTGCGGAGCATCCGCTTGTGCAGACGGTTGATTTCGGGGTATTTCGTCATGAAGGAGCGCCAGAAGCCGCCGCGCATCCACCGCGCGACCTCGGGCCGTTCCGCCTCCATGTCGTGCCGTACCGCCTCGAACTGCGCGGCGGCAGCGGCGGGCAGCACCCACTCGCTCATCTCGACGTACGACGCGGTCGGCAAATAAATGCGGCCGAGCGCGGGGTAGTTCCGGCGATACTCGCCGAGCGGCATGGTCAGGAGCCAGTCATGGTTTTCTTCCAGCGCGCTGAAAAGCCGATCCATATAGCCGCGCGCCCAGACATGCTCATAGGTACTCGGCCAGGCGCCAAACTTCTCGCCGTCGTCGCCCATCACGGCAATCGGCGGGTGACCTTCCGACGCGTTCTCCGCCAGCCCACGCAGGAAATCAATCGTCTCCTCGACGGAGCGCCACGGCACGGTATAGCGCAGCGAATAGAGCGAGGGGAAAACGCCGATCGGCCGCCCGTCGTCCTCGGTCAGATAGTAACCATAGAGATCGTCCGGACCGACGCCGGAGGCGAGCAAGTGCGTATCGTCCACAATCGTCCACTGCATCCCGGCGTCCACGAGCGAATGCGGCAGCCCCGGTTCCCAGACCCGCTCCGCCAGCCACATACCGGTCGGCGTCGTGCCAAAGGTCTGCCGGACGGCATCGGTGAGGGCACGCACCTGGCCGACACGATCCGCCTCCGGCAGCACGGCGAGCACCGGCTCATAGAAGCCGCCCCCGACGACCTCCACCTGCCCCCGTTCGGCGAGCGCGCGGATGCGGTCGAGCAGATCCGGGTGGGTCAGACGCAACCAATCGAGGAGCGAGCCAGTGTAGTGCAGGCCGACGCGCACGCCCGGATGCCGTTCGAGCGCGGCGACCATCGGCTCGTACGCCTTCGCGTAATGCTCCTCGTTGACCCAGCCGAAGTTGCCGATTGGCTGATGGTTGTGGAAAACAAGCCCAAGAACGACCTGACCCATACCTGCTCCTCACGAGATTCGCGCGACGATGATCCGCTGGCATCACCCGATGCCGTCTTAGACCCACCGCGCATCCACCGTGCCACGACACGCTCAAGTATCGGCGCGCCGCCGATGATTGTCCATCACCGTATCATTCGTGACGTGAAACACCGAGGATCGGAGGCGTGCTTTGGTATTGTACGGCGATGCTCGCGTTTATCCGCTACACGATTGCACGCACGGAATCGAGAAGCGACAACTGACATCAAGGGCAAGGTAACGTAGGCTGATGAACAGTAACAACGTAACTGGGTGCTGGCTCGGTGGCACAGGTTTTCAATCTGTGAGCTTGGCAGGTTTTCGGGTGCCCTCCGGGCGGCATGCCGGACTCACAGGTTGAAAACCTTTGCCACCAAACCGTTACCGGATTAAGTTGGTAAGCTTCATAAGTCTACGCTACCATTTACTCATTCCGGGCAGCGGCCAGTGCGCTTTTCTGGACGATGGCACGGGCGACGCGGAGGGAGGCGGCATCCACCATCTTGCCGTCCATGGTGATCGCGCCCTTGCCCGCGCCTATCGCTTCCTCGTAGGCGTCGAGCACGCGCCGCGACCACGCCACCTGCGATTCCGGCAGCGAGAAGACGCGGTTCAGCGTCTCGACCTGGCTCGGATGGATCGCCCATTTGCCGTCGAATCCCATCACTCGCCCGATCTCGCACACCTTCTCGAACCCCGCCGCGTCGCGGAAGGGCGCGTACGGCCCGTCAATGCACCGCTTCCCGAAGGCCCGCGCCGCGACGACGACCGTCTGCATGATCGCGTGCCAGCGGTGGCCCGGATACAGGTCGTCGCTCGCGTCGAGCGCGCCGATGGAGTCCATCGGCATTTGCAAGGAGGCCGCGTAATCGCCCGGCCCGTACAGGATCGCCTCGACCCGTCGCGAGCAGGCGGCGATGGCGTTCGCGTTGACGCAGCCGAGCGCCGTCTCGATCTGCACCTCGATGCCGATTGGGTTCGCAAAACCCTTCGCCATCTCGATCTGCCGCAGCAGTGTCTCGATCACATAGACATCCTCCGCCCGCTCTACCTTCGGCACGACGACGAGGTCCAACCGATCCCCCGCCGCCTCGACGACATCGATCAGATCGCGGTAGGCGTACGGCGTGTCGAGCGCGTTGATGCGGTACATCCGCAGGCTGTCGCCGAAATCGCAGTGCAGCAGCGCATGGATGACATTGGCGCGGCTCGCCTCCTTCTCGCTCGGCGCGACGGCATCTTCAAGGTCAATGCAGACCGCGTCGGCGGCAGACGCGGCCGCCTTCTCGATCATCCGCAGATTCGATGCGGGCGTTACCAGCACCGACCGTTCCAGTCGCGCAGCAGGATCAGACACGATACGGATCTCCTTCTAACCACGAAGGCACGAAGAGAGGAATGAGAGAATGAAATTCTTTCTCCTTCTTCTCTCCTTCGTGCTCTTCGTGCCTTCGTGGTTCAATCCTCGTTCCCGTTCTCGCGCGGGCCGAGACGGGGGATGATGGGGGCCTGGCCGCGCTTGTAGACCATGATGGTGCGGTTGAAGGTGATGACGATTGTGCCCGATTGATTGTAGCCCGTCGTCTTCACGGTGACGATGCCGACGTTCGGGCGGGACTGCGACGCGCGCAAGGAAAGCACCTCGGACTGCGAGTAGATCGTGTCGCCCTCGAAGACCGGGTTGGGTAGCCGCACCTCGTCCCAGCCGAGGTTCGCCAGCACATTCTGCGAGATGTCCGTCACGCTCTGACCGGTGACGAGCGCGAGCGTGAATGTCGAATCCACGAGCGGCTTGCCGAACTCCGTCTGCGCCGCGTAGTGGTGGTCGAAATGGATCGGCGCGGTGTTCTGCGTCAGCAGCGTGAACCAGATATTGTCGGTCGTCGTCACCGTCCGCCCGAGCGGGTGCTCATAGACATCACCGACCACGAAATCCTCGAAGAACCGGCCCTGCCAACCATGCTTGACGGCCATCGGGAAACCTCACCCCCCTGCCCCCTCTCGTACGGAGCCATTGCGATGGAGAGAGGGAGATTGGTAGGGGCGGTTCGTGAACCGCCTCCTTCTTTCTTCGTCCTACGTCCCATCCACCAAAAAGAGCGTGCCGTTCGAGGTCGCCTGCCGCAGCGCCTTCGCGTCGCGGTATTCCTCGGATGCCCACCACGCTTTCGCGCGCTCCCTATTCTCGAACTCGATGATGACCAGGCGTTGCGGCAGTTGCCTGTCGCCTTCAAGCACTTCGGCATTGCCGCCGCGCGCGATGAACGTGCCGCCGTACTGCGCGACCGTCGCTGGGACCATTTTGATATAGTCCTGATACCGTTCGGGGTCGGTGACATCTACTTGCGCGATCACATAGGCGGCCATCGTTTCCTCCTGACGTGAAGATTATCGGACAATCTCACATCCCCTCGACGAGGATCATCTTGCCAGTAGAGGCTTGCTGCCGGATCTCCTTCGCCTCGCGGTACTCCTCGGAGTGGTACCACTCCAGCGCTCGCTCGACGCTCGGCCAGGCGGTGATGACGAGGCGCTTCGGGTCCCAGTCACCTTCCAGCGTCCGCACCTGCCCACCCCGCGCAATAAACGCGCCCCCATACTTCTCCAGCGATGCCGGCACCAACGCGCGGTACTCCTCGTACCGGACAGGGTCGGTAATCTCGATCTCGGTAATCATGTACGCGGCCACGGCTCACTCCTTGTCTTTCGTCACACAATACGGGGAGGAAACGATTGAACCGCAGAGACGCAGAGAAGAGAAAAAAGAGAATCTTGTTTCTTCTCCCCTCTTCCCTCTCTGCGTCTCTGCGGTTCATGTGGTTTCCTCCCCCGAGATCACCTTTTCGGCGCGGAGGCGTACGATGTGCGCGTCATCATAGCCGAGGGAGCGCAGGATCGCCTCGGTGTGCGCGCCGACGGCGGGGATCGGGTCCATGCGCGGTTCGACATCCGCCATGATGACGGGCGGTTTGAGCATTTGGAGCGCGCCGACGGGCGAGGCCACCTCCCGCCAGCGGTCGCGCGTGGCGAGCTGCGGGTGGTCGAGAAACTCCTGCACGGAGTTCAATCGCGCGTTGGCGATCCCCGCCGCTTCCAGCCGTTCCACGATCTGCACGGCGGTCAGGGTTACAAAGACCGCGACGATCTCCGCATACAATTCGTCCCGGTGCGCCACGCGCGCGGTGCCGGAAGCAAAGCGGAGATCGGTGGCAATCTCTGGTCGCTGGAGGACGGCGGCACAGAAATTCGCCCATTCGCGCTCATTCTGGATGCCGAGGAAGACCGTGCCGCCATCGCCGGTCGCGAAGGGGCCGTAGGGGGCAATCGTCGCGTGGCTCGCGCCGGTGCGGGCAGGCGGATTGCCGCCGTACTTCGTGAAATACGCCGGGTAGCCCATCCACTCCGCGAGGCCGTCGAAGAGCGAGACTTCCATCGTCGTCCCTTCGCCCGTCCGCCCGCGCTGGATCAGGGCGGCGAGGATGCCGGAGTAGGCGTACATCCCCCCCGCGAGGTCCGCGACGGCGATCCCCGCCTTGGAGGGCGATTCGGGCGTGCCCGTGACGGCAACGACGCCCGCCTCGCACTGCACGAGCAGATCGTACGCCTTTTTGTCGCGGTACGGGCCGGAGGAGCCGTAGCCGGAAAGATCGCAGATAATCAGGCGTGGGTACCGCGCGTGCAGCGAGGCCGCGCCGAAGCCGAGCCGAGCCGCCGCGCCGGGGGCGAGGTTCTGGATAAAGACATCCGCCGTTTCGAGCAACTGGTGCACGATTCGCTGCGCCTCGGCGTGTTTCATTTCGAGCGCCAGCGATTCCTTGGAGCGATTGAGCCAGACGAAGTGCGCGCTCATCCCCCGGACGGCGGACTCGTACTGCCGGGCGAAATCTCCCACACCGACCCGCTCGATCTTGATGACGCGCGCGCCGAGATCGGCCAACTGCCGCGTCGCGAA
>JALYXG010000463.1 GCA_030947205.1 Chloroflexota bacterium | reverse complement strand
ACGGCGCTCGCCAATCAGATGGAGCGGCAGCGGCACGGCACAATCGCCGTCATGTCATCGGTTGCGGGGGATCGGGGGCGCAAGTCACTCTACGTTTACGGCGCGGCGAAGGCGGCGCTCAACACCTTTCTGGATGGATTGCGTGGCCGGTTGAACGCGGCGGGCGTCGCGGTCGTAACGATCAAGCCGGGCTTCGTGGACACACCGATGACCGCGCACCTTCCGAAGAACTTCCTCTTCGTGCCGCCGGAACGCGTCGCGCACGACATCCACCGCGCGATGACGCGGGGGGCGTCGGTCGTCTATACGCCGTGGTTCTGGCGCTACATCATGCTGCTCCTACGCGCGATCCCCGACCCAATCTTCCGCAAACTGCCGATCTGAACGTACACCGACGCGGCACGGTATCATGTACACTGCGAGCGACGAGGAAGCGGGGCTGAGGACGTGGGTACGGCGCCGGTTTACGGCATCATTTTCGATCTGATGGGAACGCTCGCTACCTTCACGGGCACGCGGCAGGAACTGCACGCCGCGTGGCAGCGGGGGGCGCGCGAGTTGTATCGCCATCTCCGATCCACCGGCGTTGCTATTCCGCCGGACGATTTCGCGCGCGCGCTGCAAACGACATTCGAGGGGGATTTGGCCCGCAACGGCGGCAACTACCGCGAACTCTCCGTCGAAGGGGTAACGGCACGCACGCTCGACGGCTTCGGCTACCACCTGACGCCCGAAGCGAGCGAGGCCGCGCAACGCGCCTATTTCGCGCCCGAACTCGAAGGATGGCGCATTGCGCCCGGCGCACTGGATGCCGTCGAAGCGCTAAACGCTGAGGGGTTTCGACTGGCGGTCGTTTCCAATGCGCCGTCGCATCTGTTTGTCGAGGAGGCGGTGGCGAAGATCGGCCTGCGCCCCTTTTTCAGCCCGGTGATGAGTTCGGCCCTCGCCGGTGCGCGCAAGCCCGATCCGCGTCTTTTCCTCGCCGTCGCTTCTGCGTGGGAACTCGACCCCGCTACTGTCGTCGTGATCGGTGACGGCCTGCTCGCCGACATCGAGGGAGCGCACGCGGCGGGGATGCGCGGCGTACTCGTCCACGGCGCGGCGAATCCGGATAACGCCGCATATGCTGGCGCGGCGACGCCCGACGCGACGCTCGCCGGGGTCGCGGACGCGCCCGCTTTGATCGAAGCGTGGCACGCCGCATCGGGCGACGATGCGCGACCGGAGACCGGCTTTATCGAAGACTTTTAGGCGACGAGGAGCCGCGCGATGCAGGAGCCGATCCCGACCCCGATTCCGACTACCCCTCAGCGGCAGAAAACCCCGCCGTGGTGGCTGCAATTCCTGGGTTGGTTCCTCCTTGCCGAACTTGTGTGCAACGGCGTTTTCGTCGCGACGGTGAGTGTCGTCGGCTGGGACGCGTTCGTCCGCACGAATCGCGTGCTGATCCAGATTATCGTCGTCGCGGTCGCGGTGGTCGCAGCGCTTGTCCTCACACTGACGGGGATCGCGACACGGCTACTCACCCGCCGGGACGCACCCATCGCGGCGATCACGGAGCAGAACGAGCAACTTGCGGCGCACACCGACTATCTCGAAAATGCGCTCGTCGAGGCGCAGGCCGCGACCGTCCGTGCCGAGCGAGCGCAACGCGAGGCGGAGCAGGCATTCGCGACGATCAAGAATGCACCCAGTCCCCTTCAGCAACTCGCGAACGCCCTGCAAACAGTCATCGCCGCCGACGAGGTGGAGCGGCAATCGGCCCATCTCTGGCGATGCCACCGCAACGCCCGCGAGGAACTCGTCTGCACCCTGCCGCTCGGCCGCCGCCACGGGATTGCCGAGGGCGTGCAGTTCGCCATCGTTGACGCGCAGGAAGGGCATGCCCTCGGTCGGTTCCGCGTTACAGGGACGGCCGAAACCTTCGCCGCCTGCACGCTGATCGAGGGCGCGGGCTGGCTACATGTCGCGGAGCAGTATGGCGACGCGCCGCTGCCGCCACACGAACTGCACTTCGCCCTGCCCGATGCCGTGCGCGGCATGGACGCGCAAACGGCGGACCGGATGCTCCAACTGCTCGCGGCGCTGACCGCGACCGGCGCACGCGCGCCGCAACGACCGATTGCCGCAACGCCACGGGAGATGCAGCGATGAGCGACACGACGGCAGCCGAACTGCACGCCTGGCTGGAAGCCTTCGCCATCTGCGTGCGAGCGCAAGATTTCGATGGCGCGCGACCGATGATCGCGGAGGAGGTCGTCTCGTTCGGCACGAAGGCGGCGATGGTCGAAGGGCGAGAGAACCTGATCGCCCAGCAGTGGCGGCACATCTGGCCGACGATCCAGGGCTTCACCTTCGATCTCGACACCCTCCACTGGCATCACGCGGACGACACCGCCTGGGCCGTCCTCACCTGGACCTCGCGCGGCTCCCGACCGGATGGCACGCCCTTTCCCCGCCCCGGTCGCGCCACCTTCACCTTCGTCCGCCGCGACGGCGCATGGCTGGCGACACACACGCATTTCTCGCTCTTCCCGGCGTCGTAGCCCGACACGGATATGCGGCTATGCCTGTTGGGGAATTGGCAGACCGAGGAGCGCCATCTCGTGGTGCAACGTTTCGCGCAGTCCTTCTTCGAGCGGGCGTGGAGCGTAGCCAAGTTCGCGGCGTGCCTTCGTATTATCGCCGATATAGGTTGTGCCCGCGCCGACGCGGAGATATTCGGCACTGTAGTTCGGCGGCACGGACACCGCTTTTTCGACTATGCCCATCATCATCGCGATCCCCTTCATCGCCGCCGGCGGGATATGGAATCGTGGCGCGGGGATGCCGGTGATCCCTTCCGCAATCTCCAGCGCGTCCGCGAGCGTATGCTCCGGCCCCGCGATGATGTAATTCTCACCCGACTTGCCCGCTTCCATCGCAAGGATGTGGCCGTGCACGATGTCATCCACATGCGCCCAGGAAAAATCGGTGCGCGCCGGGATCGCGGGCAGTTTGCGCCGCAGATACTGACGAAAGGTCGTGCGGACACTGCTCGTGTCGCCCGGCCCATAGACGACCCCCGGCAGGACGATCACGAGCGGCAGCCCCGCCGCGATCAGCGGATCGGCCACCTCGTAGTGCGCGACCCACTTGGTGCGGTCGTATTCCGAGAGATGTGGGCCGTTGTAGCGGTACGTTTCGTTGACCAACCGCCTGTGCGTGTCGGAGAAAATGGCGAGTGTGCTCGTGTAGACGCCCTTTGGAATGCCGAGGTCGCGCATCAGTTCGAGCGTATTTCGCGTGCCGGCAATGTTGATCCGCTCACCGTCGCGCGCATCTTTGACGCCGACTTTGTACCAGCCCGCGATGTGAAAAACGCCATCCACGCCGCGCATCGGGGTGCGCATGCTCTCCTTCTCCGTCACATCGCCCCGGTGGACGGCGATACCGAGTGCGGCGAGGTCCGTTGCCTTCGCCGGGTCGCGCGCGATAGCGACGACTTCGTGGCCCGCCGCGATGAGTTGCCGCGCTACCCGCCCGCCGATGAACCCCGTCGCGCCCGTGAGGAAATACTTCATGCGTCCACTCCGTTTCTCCGTCTGTAAAAGCCGATCACCCACCATCATTATGACCGCGCGATGACCGCGTAGCACGCCCCCGCACCGCTTCGGTCGCTTGCATAGAGTATCGCGGACGCGTTTCGGCGGTATTGACATTGACGTACGTGCGGGCTATGCTCCACGACAATGCAACAATGTAGGAGTTTCATGCCGACGCCGTTTCGATCCCGACTTCGAGTATTCTTGTCGCCTTTTCTCCCGGCAGCCATCGCCCCATCGCTGTGGAGTGCGAGCGCCGCTCTTCTTTGCATGACAAGGAGGTACACAACCGCAGAGGCGCTCTTGATGGGGAAGTGAGTTTTGGAAGGTTCCGTATTCGTCGTTGATTCAGACAAAGGAGCAACACACGTGAAACAGGGTGAAATGATCACAAAATCGTTGAGTCGCCGCAATTTCCTGCTCGGCGCGGCGGTATCGGCAGGCACGGCGATCCTCGCTGCCTGCGGCGGTAGCGCGACCAGTACACCCGCACCGGCGGCGACGACCGCAGCCGGCGCGGCAACGACTGCGGCAACCAAAGCGCCAGCGGCAACGACAGCGGCGGGGGCGGCAACCACGGCCCCTGCGGCCACGGTAGCGAGCGGTGCGGCGACGACCGCGCCTGCCGCGACGACCGGCGCCTCCGGCGCGGCACAAACGACGCCGAACGTTCCACCAAGCGGCTCGACGACGATTAACTGGTTCGCCGCGCGCGATACGACGGGCTACCGCGTCAAGCAGGTGGACGCCTTCAACAAGGCGAACAAGACGCTCCAGATCTCCTACCAGGAGCAGGGTGCGGACACGACGAGCCTGCACGACAAGTTCGTCACTGTCGCGACCTCCAAGGATTCCAGTGCGGATATGGTCTCGATGGACGTGCCGTTCGTGCCAGAGTTCGCGGCGGCGGGCTGGACGATCCCCGTGGACGATGTCGTCGCGGGCGGCGAGCGAGAGAAGTTCTTCAAGGGAACGCTCGACGGCGCGACCTACGAAGGCAAGTTGTACGGCATCCCGTGGTTCAACAACGGCCCTGGACTGTATTACCGCAAGGACCTTTTCGCGAAGGCGGGACTCCAACCGCCGAAGACCTACGACGACCTGATCGCCGCCGCGAAGAAACTTCAGACTGCGGACATGGCCGGCTTCGTGGAGCAACTGAGCCAGACTGAAGGCGGTATCATTAACTGGCTCGAAGTGCTCTGGGGCTACGGGAGCGATCTCGTGGACGACAAGCTGAATGTCACGCTCGACAAGAGTTCGGCGGGCGTAGATTCGCTGCAAAAGGTCTACGATTTCGTCTACAAAGAGAAGATCACGCCGGAGGCCACGCTGCAATACAAGCAGGGCGCGGACGTCATCAACCAGTTCCGCTCCGGTGGCGCGGCGATGATTCGGCTCTGGTACAGCAACGTCGCCCCGCTCTACGCGCCGGACTCAAAGATCACGACCGACCAGTGGGACATCACGACGCTGCCCTCCAAGGATGGGGCGAAGCCCGGCCCCGGCTGTCTCGGTGACTGGAACCTCGGCGTCTCGAAATTCTCCAAGAAGCCGAAGGAGACGATCGAGGTCATCAAGATCCTCGTCGGCGTCGAGCAGCAGAAGGCACAGATGTTGGAGGGCGCCTTCCTGCCCTCCCGCCCAGCCGTCTTCGACGATGCCGAAATTCAGAAGAAATACCCCTACGCGAAGTCCGCGCAGTCATCGTTCGCGGCGCTCAAGCCGCGCCCGGTGACGCCGTTCTACCCGCAGATGTCCGCCGACGCGCTTCAGCCGAGCTTCGGAGCGGTGATGGCGAAGCAGAAGCCCGTCGAACAAGGCATCAAGGACATGGCGGACGGAATGCGGAAGATTATCAAGCAGTAGCCAGTAGCCAGTAGTCAGTAGTCGGTAGTCAGTAGTCGGAACGGGACCAAATCCCTCTGACTACTGACTACCGACTACTGACTACTATGGAGGAGGGTCCAATGGCGACGGAGCAAACCGCGACGACTACCGTCGGTGCGGTTACGGCACGGCGGCGACGCTCGACACAAGCGCAGGCGGATGCCCGGCTCGGCATCGCGCTCGTCGCCCCGGCGGTCATCACCATCATCGTGGTCGCATTCTATCCGCTGGGTCGCTCGATCTGGGATAGCTTGCACAAGATCAGTCTACGCTTCGAGAATCAGCCTCGGCCATTCATCGGCCTGCGGAACTACGTGGACGTGCTCAAGGACGCGCGCTGGCACAACGCCCTTTGGGTGACCTTGCGCGTCGTGGTCTTTTCCGTCGGCGTGGAACTGACCCTCGGCATGATTATCGCGCTGCTCCTTAATCGCGCCTTCAAGGGGCGCGGTATTGTGCGCGCCTCCGTCCTCGTCCCCTGGGCGCTCACGACCGTCGTTTCGGCGAAGATGTGGTCGTGGATTTACGACGCGCAGTACGGTGTCTTCAACGACATCTTGATGAAACTGCACATTATCCACAAGCCGATCATCTGGCTTTCGCGGCCGGACCTGACGATCTGGGCGATGATCGGCGCGGAAATCTGGAAGACGACGCCCTTCATGGCGCTCCTGCTACTGGCCGGGTTGCAGTTGATCCCCGCCGATCTCTACGAAGCGGCGGCGATTGACGGCACGAACGCGTGGCAGAACTTCTGGAAGATCACACTACCGCTCGTCAAGCCCTCGATCCTCGTCGCGCTGCTTTTCCGCACGATTGACGCGATGCGCATCTTCGATCTGCCCAAGGTGCTGACCAACGGCGGGCCAGGGCAGTCCACCGAATCGCTCGTACTCTACGCCTACAATAGCCTCTTCACCAGCCTGAACTTCGGTTACGGCTCGGCACTCGCCGTTTCGGTCTTCCTGATCGTGCTGCTGTGCAGTTTCTTCTTCATCAAGGTACTCGGCACGCCCACGCAAGGAGGACGATGATGACCGCGCCGCAGATCGCCCGCCCGGTCGCCGGGACTCCCGCAGCCACGAAAACGCGGCACGGCAAACGCGTCAATATCCCCGCGCAAATCCTCTTCTATCTCCTGATCGCGCTCTTTGTCCTGTTCTGCACGCTGCCATTCATTTGGACGATCATCACCTCCTTGAAAAGCGAGGCGGAGATCTTCTCTGCGCCGATCAAGTACCTGCCGAATCCGATAGACGGGGTGAACTACAGCAAGATTTTCCATCTGTCGCGCTTCACGCGCTCGCTTCTCAATAGCGCGATTGTCGCCACGAGTGCGACGGTCATCTCGCTCCTGAT
>JALYXG010000452.1 GCA_030947205.1 Chloroflexota bacterium | reverse complement strand
GTGTTGACCGCGCCGGCCTGCTGCACCGCCACTTTGAAGTCGCCGACCGGGTTGTTGCTGTTGGCCGCCGCCGCGACATCCCAGCCGCCGAGCGTTTTATCCGACGTGAACGCCTTGCCGAAGGTCGTGTTGAGCACGCTCATCACGACGAGCGCGAAGATAATCAGGCCGAACATCGCCAGCGTCATGCCGGTACGGCCCCGGTTCGCCAGCGGGTAGGCGACGCCCGTCTTGAAGGCGGGCGCGTACCGCCCGAATGGCTTGCCAAGCCACGTCACGAACTTCAATAGCAGATCGGTGTTGAAGACAATCAGCAGCACCGCCCCGGTGACGAGCGCGATCCCGCTGAAGAAGAACATCTCGATGCCGCCCTGGAGTTTGCCCCAGATTTTGTCGTGGACCGAGAAGGGCACGCTCCACCAGACGAGCACGAGCAGCCCGACCGCCGTGAAGACGCCCCGCTCCGGCACACCAAAGCGACGCAGGATAAGCCCCAGGCCGAAAATGATCAGCATCGCGCCGCCATAGAACGGTGCGGCCTGCTTGCCCGAAAGGCCGACGAGCGCGAGCAGGACGCCGAGCAGCACCATAACGATACCCCAGATCAGGCTGCGCACGCCCGCCTTGCGGCGCACCGGTTCCTCGGTGTCCCGAATCGCGGCGACGATGTTCAGTTTGCTCACGCGCCACGACGAGAAGGCGATTGTCCCGAACGTCAGCACGACGCCGAGGCAGTAGGCAATGACCAGCGAGCGCGGCTGCACATAGGGCGAAAGGGGCAAATCGTTGCCGAGGATCGCCTTCATCGCGAAGACGATGCCGAGCGCCACGCCGACGCCGAGGATCGCCCCGACCGCCGCCGCGATCAGGTCATACGCCGTCCCTTCGGCGATGAACATCTGCACGAGGTGCCGCCGCTGCGTGCCGACGGCGCGCGCCATGCCCATCTCGCTCTTGCGCTCCGCCGCGAGCATCGTGAAGATCAGGAAGATCAGCAGCACGCCCGCCGCGATGGCGAACAGGCCGAGGACGAGGAAGAAAGTCGTGAAGATATTGCCGAACAGTTCGGCCTGCTTCACACTCTCCTGCTTGATCTTGTTCGCTTCGAGGTTTTGCGACACCAGCACCGGGGCGAGTTTGCCGACGACCGCGTCCGTCCGGTTGACGCCGCTGCGCACCGTGCCGGTGTTGGCGACGAAGATCGCGTCGTAATCCCCCGTTCGGTTGAACATCGCCTGCGCGCGGTCGAGCGGAATGAGCAGTCCGGGATAAGCGTTGCCGTTCGTGTTCGCGTTGAAGATGCTGTCCTGCACAATCGCCGCGACGGTGAATGAGATCGGCTGGTTGTTGTAGAAGGACTGGATCGTGTCGCCGACCTGCGCTTGCAGTTTGTCCGCGCCCGTCTTGTTCAGGTACGCCTCGCCCGGCTTCAGCGTGCCAATGTCGAGTTTGTTGCCCTTGGCGTCCTGCACGCCGCCAATTGCGCCCACGCGGTTGGCGTCCACCCCCGCCAGGGCGACGATTGGTTCGCTCTGCGACGTGCGCACGTTGAGGGCGGGCACGGCCTTACCGAGCGACGGCACGAACCCGGTGATGTCCGGGTCGCCCTTGAAGCGCGTTTCGAGGTCCGCCAGCACGGTGGCCGGAATCTTGTCCGTCCCCTGCCCGACGCTGTTCGGGTCTTGCTTGGGCCGAATCACCTCATCCACGCGACCGAGCGACTTGTAGACAACATCGCCGATCGAGTAATTGATCGTGTCACCCGTCGCGAAGGCGGCGGACATGATGAGCGTCGAGAGCATCAGCCCGACGACGATCAGCCCCGTCTGCGCCTTGCGGCGCGGCACATTGCGGATACCGAGCCGGAAGATGACCGGATTGCGCAGCGCGATATAGGCCGTGATCGCCAGCACCGCCGCCAGCGCGATCAACAGCGCCACCATGATATTCGTCATCGGGATGCCAAAAAGTTTGTTCATATAATCCTCCGGGGAGTAGTCGGTAATCAGTAGTCAGTAGTCAGTTGAAAGCAGAGGCGCTACGCGCGTTCGTCTCTTCTATCGCTTACCGACCGCTATTTTCTGACTACTGACTACTGATTACTGGTCGGGCCTGCCCGTCGCCAACGAAGGCGCGCGGGTCGGCGACGTGGCCGAGGCCGTCGTCAATGATCTGGCCGTCGCGCATCTTGATGATCCGCTGGCAGCGCGCGCCAACTCCCGCGTCATGCGTGACGATCACGAAGGTCTGACCGTGGCGCGTGTTGAGGTCCTGCATCAGCGCGATGATCTCGTCCGCCGTCTCGCTGTCCAAGTCGCCGGTCGGCTCGTCCGCCCAGACAATCGCGGGTTCATTGACGAGCGCACGGCCAATCGTCACGCGTTGCCGCTGGCCACCGGAAAGTTCGGCGGGCTTATGGTCGGCCCACTCGCGCAGCCGCACGAGTTCGAGGACGCGCATCGCCCGCTCCCGCGCCTCCTTCGTGTTCACGCCGCTGACGACGAGGGGCAACTCGACATTCTCGACGGCGGAAAGCACGGGCAGGAGGTTGTAGAACTGGAAAACGAAGCCCATGTGCCGGGCGCGATATTCGGTCTTCGTTCTGTCGTTCATCGTCGCGATGTCTGTACCGTCAACGATGATCTGGCCGGAATCAATCTCCTCCAGCCCGGCGAGGCAGTTGAGCAGCGTCGTCTTGCCGGAGCCGGACGGCCCCATGATCGCGACCATCTCGCCCCGCCCGACAGCGAACGAAACGCCGCGCAAGGCGGGCACTTTTACCTTGCCCGTGTCGAATACCTTGACGACATCGAACGCCTGGATAATCGGATTGGCGATGGAGGGGTGCTGCACATCTGTCTGCGGGATCGGATCGGCCACGGGTGCGGCATAGC
>JALYXG010000439.1 GCA_030947205.1 Chloroflexota bacterium | reverse complement strand
GCCGGGTTCGCGCTCGCCGGGCGGATCATCGAGGTGCTGACCGGACAGCCGTTCGAGGCGGCGGTGCGGTCGCTCGTTCTCGATCCGCTCGGCATGAAACACACCTACTTCTTTGCGCGCAACATCGTCACGGAGCGGTTCGCCGTCGGCCACACGATCACGGACGGCACGGCGACTGTTGCGCGACCGTGGGAACTGCCGCGCACCGCGAACCCGGCCGGTGGCCTTCTTTCCGATGTGCTCGATTTGCTCGTCTATGCCCGCTTCCACATGGGCGACGGCACGGCGCAGGACGGGGCGCGCGTCCTTTCGGCGGAAAGCCTCGCCTTCATGCAATCTCCCCTGTACTCGAAGGGAAGCGGGGGCGCGATGGGGCTGACGTGGATGCTTGAGGACGTGAGCGGCGTGGGCACCGTTCGACACGGCGGCGGGACGGTTGGGCAGCAGACGACCTTCGTGATGGTCCCGTCGCGCAACTTCGCCCTTGTGGTGTTGACCAATGCGGACCGAGGCAGCGAACTGCACGGTGAGGCGACGGACTGGATTCTGCGCCGCTACCTCGGCCTCGAAGACCCGGAACCGGCGCCGTTGGACGCAACAGCGGACCAACGCGCGCCCTACGTCGGGCGATACACTGCCGCCATGCAGGACATTGAGTTGACGGTAAGCGACGGCGGCTTCTCGTTGCAGCGTATCCCGAAAGGCGGCTTCCCGAACAAGGAGGTTGCCGCACCGGCGACTCCCCCGCCCGTCCGCGCCGCGTTGTATGCAGAGAATCTGCTGATCTGCCTCGACGAGCCGATGAAGGGCACGCGCGGCGAGTTCCTCCGCGACTCGGATGGCACAATCGCCTGGCTCCGTCTCGGCAGCCGCGCGCACCGGCGGGTGTGAGAACCTAACCCCGCGTTGACGCTCCCCGCCCCTGCCTGCTACCATGCGCCAGCATAACAGGGCGAATGCGTCGGGATCGTGCGGCAACGGTGCAGGCAGGGTTCGGCGTTTCCTGATGCGAGGGAACAAACGCACTTGGGTCATTGCGATGAAAAGGAGCGACAGCGTGGGCGGGACGATTCATCAACTAAGTCGGCGACGCTTCCTCGTCGGGGCAACGGCCGCTGCGAGCGCCGCGATCCTCGCCGCCTGTGGCGGGGGCGGCACCGCCACCGACACGCCGGCACCGACCAAGCCCGCGACCGCAGCCGCTGGCGCTCCAACGACCGCCGCTTCTTCGGTCACGACAGCAACGACCGTTGCCAGCGCCCCGGCTGTTGCCGCCACGCCGTCCGCCGCCTCAGCGGTCGCGCCGTCCGGCCCGCTCTCGACTGTCGCCGCGCCGTCCGCCGTCGCGAATGCCCCGAAGGGTGGTGCGATCACGCAGGCTACTATCGGCACCGACGCGAAGAGTTTCCATCCCTATCTGACGACGGATACCGCCTCCGGTATTTACCAGGGGAACGTCTATGGCGGCGGACTTATCAAATACGACGACAATACACTCGATCTCATCGGCGATGTCGCGGAGAAGTTCACGATCTCGCCGGACAGGAAGACCTATACCTTCGCCCTCCGCGACATCAAGTGGAGCGACGGGACGCCTTTGACCACCGACGACTACGTTTGGACGTATCAGCAGGTGATTAAGCCGGAGAATAAGTACCCGTATCTCGAAAACTTCGGCGACATCGTTTCGTTCACGGCGACCGATCCGAAGACGCTCGTCGTCACGCTCAAAGACGCCTTTGTCACGGGCCTGATCACCGCTGGTTCCTCGATTACGCCGCTGCCGAGGCACATCTGGGAAAAACTCGACTGGAGCGACCCGACGAAGAACCCGGAGATCAACGCGCCGACCGTCGCGAGCGGCCCGTGGAAACTGAAGGAATGGAAGCGGGATGACCACGCGACCTTTGTCGCCAATGACCTGTACTGGGAGGGACGACCGAATATTGACACGCTGACGGTGCGGGTTTTCGGCACCCAGGCCCTCGCCTATCAGGCGCTGAAATCGGGCGAGGTGGACTATGCCAAGCCGCAAGCCGCCGATCACAAAGAGGCGGCGTCGCTTCCAAATGTCACCGTCTACGATTGGTTCAACGCGAATGGTACCTGGTCGTACATCGGCTTGAATCTCCGCCGTCCCGCGCTCAAGGACCCAGTCGTCCGCAAGGCGATTGCCTACGCGACCGACCGGAAGGGGATCATTGACGGGGTTATCTACGGTCTGGGGCGACCACTCTCCTCGCCCTTCCCGCAGTCGAGTTGGGCCTACAGTTCGAATGTCGAGCGGTACGATTTCGACGTGAATAAGGCGCAAGACCTGTTCAAGCAGGCCGGGTACACCCTGACTGGTAAGAAACTGATGAAGGACGGCCAGCAACTGACCTTGAAGATGCTCTATCCCTCCGCCAGCAAGTCCGCTGAAGGGATCGCGACGGTGATGCAGCAGCAACTGAGTGATCTCGGCATTGCCCTCAACGTGCAGTCGCTCGAATTCCAGGCATTGCAGGACACGCTGAAGAAAGACCCATTCGATTACGACCTCTACATTGCCGCATGGTCCGCGACATTAGAGCCATACTACATGTATCAAATCTGGTCCGAGCAATCCATCCCGGAACTCAATGCCGGTGCGTACGTCAACAAGCAGGTCGAGACTCTGTTCGAGCAGTCACACCGAGAGTTCGATCTGGAGAAACGGAAGACGATCTTCGCGCAGATTCAGAAACTGATCACCGATGATGCGCCGTACGTCTTCCTCTACGAGAGTCAGGACTATATCGGTATCAACAAGCGCATTGGCGGCATCGTCGTCGGCAAACTGGGGCCGTATGACATCCACAAGTGGTACGTGACGAAGTGATCTTCCCGATGCTTGCGCGCGTATGCAGACACTCACGTTGGTCGGAAGAAATGGAGAGGAGTTGCCGCCGTGAATGAGCAAGCGAGACGCCTCAGTCGTCGTCATTTCCTGAGCGGGGCTGCGGGTGCGGCCGGGGCAGCGATCCTCGCCGCCTGTGGCGGCGGCACTGCCACCACCGATACCCCCATTGCCACGAAGCCCGCGACAACCATCGGGAGCGCGACCACCGCTCCTGCCACGGTTGCGGCGCCCGCAACGACCAGCACGACCGTCGCTAGCGCTCCCGCTATTGTTGCCAGCCCCTCTGCCATCGCGACTGCTGGAAACACCGCCGCGTCTGCGAATATCCCGAAGGGTGGCACACTGACGCAGACGATTATCGCCACAGACGCGAAGAGTTTCCATCCATATCAGACGACGGATTCAGGGTCTGCCAGTTATCAGTCGTACATTTTCGGTGGCACCGGCCTTACACGATATAACCCTGACACGATCGACCTGGAGGGCTTCGCGGCGGAGAAGTGGACTCTCTCCGATGACAAGAAGACGTTCACGTTCACACTCAGGGACGGCCTCAAATGGAGCGATGGCGCACCGATCACCACGGCGGATTATGTCTGGACCTATCAACAGGCGATCAAGCCTGAGAACAAGTATCCCTACGTCGAGAATCTCAACAAGTTCGCATCCTACGAGGCAAAGGATGCGAGAACGCTGGTCATCGCTTTTAAAGAGGCGTCGACCGTCAATCTGGAAAACTCCAATCTTACGGTGCTCCCGAAGCATCTCTGGGAGAAATACGATTGGAATGATCCGACAAAGAACCCGGAAATCAATGCCCCAACCGTCGGTAGCGGCATGTGGAAACTGAAGGAATGGAAGCGGGATGATCACGCGAGTTTCGTCGCCAATGACCTCTACTGGGATGGTCGCCCGAACATTGATCAGACGATTATACGCGTCATCGGCACCCAGGCGCTGGCATTCCAGGCGCTCAAGTCCGGCGAAGTGGATTATTCCGGCTTCCAACCTTCCGACTACACGGAGGCGAAGAAACTCGGCAACATCAATGTCTACGAGTGGTACACGGCGCGAGGATCATGGGGATATATGGGTTTCAACCTGCGGCGACCGGCGCTGAAGGACCTGCTCGTGCGGAAGGCCCTTGCCTATGCCAGCGACCGTAAGGGGATCATTGATGGTGTATTCTTCGGCCTGGGCAGGCCGACCTATGGGAACCTGCCGCAGTCCAGTTGGGCATTCAACCCGAATATTGAGCACTATGACTTTGACCCGAAGAAGTCCGCCGATCTCTTGAAGGAGGCAGGTTATACATTGAGCGGCAAAAAACTGATGAAGGATGGCCAGCAGTTGAGTCTTAAACTGCTCTACCCTACGTCCAGTAAGCCGCGGGAAGGCATCGCGACGGTCACGCAGCAGCAGTTGGGTGACCTTGGCATCGTCGTGGATGTACAGGGCTTGGAGTTCCAAGCGTACAGCGATGCGATTCAGAAGGAACCGGGCGATTGGGACCTCCAACTCGGTGCATGGAACAGCACGATCAACCCGTATTTCGGCTACCAACTCTGGTACGAGAGTTCAATCCCGAAACTGAACTTCGGCGCATACATTAACAAGCAGGTCGAGGATCTGTACAAACAAGCATATACAGAGTTTGATCGTGAGAAGCAGAAGGCAATCTATGGGCAGATTCAAAAAATTCTCACAGATGATGAGCCTTATGCCTTCCTCTATGAGGCACTGCAATATACCGGCGTGAATAAACGGGTCGGCGGCATCACACCGACACGAGTCGGCATTGAGTATAACCTGAACAAGTGGTACATCACGAAGTAAACCTGACCCATGGAGAGAACAATAAGCAATAGGTATGAAGCGTTGCACCACCCTTCCTCATTGCTCATTGCTCATTGCTTCGGTAGGGGTAACTCAGCATGACCCAATACATCATCCGGCGCGGTATCCAATCCATCTTCATCCTCCTTGGGGTGACGACGCTCACCTTCATGCTCGTCCACCTCGCGCCGGGTGGGCCGGGCGCCTTCGCGGAGGATCCACGCCTGCCACCCGATTTCGCGCAGAAGTACCGGCACGATCTCGGTCTCGATCAGCCGTTGCCGGTGCAGTATGCGAAGTGGGTCTGGCAGATCGGGCACCTCAACCTCGGTCGCTCCTATGCGGACAAGCGCCCGGTGACGGAAAAAATCTTTGAGCGCATCCCGAACACCCTGACGCTCTCCGGTACGGGCTTTGTCTTCGGCTTTCTCGGCGTCCCACTCGGTGTGCTCGCCGCGCAACGACGGGGCAGGCCGTTCGACCACGGCCTGCGCATCTTCACGGCGATCGGTAACGCGACGCCGCACTGGTGGCTCGGTCTGATCATCCTGCTCTTCTCCGTCCGCTCGGGGCTTAATCTCTTTCCGCTCGCGGGCACGACGACACCCGGTGACGGCTCACTGCTCGACCGGCTGCACCATATCCTGCTGCCGGCACTGCTGATCGCCTTTGGTGGCTGGCTCGGCTTCTCGCGCTTCATGCGTTCGGAATATCTCGAACAGGCCGCGCAGGATTACGTGCGCACCGCGCGGGCGAAGGGTCTTTCGGAGTGGTACGTCGTGCGGCATGTGCTCAGAAACGCGCTTGTGCCGGTCATTGGGTCGGTGGGCAGTTCCCTGGGCCTGATCCTCGCCGGGTCGGTGCTCTTCGAGTACACCTTCTCGTGGCCGGGAATGGGGCGGCTCTTCTACGATGCCGCGTCGCAGCGTGATTATCCCGTCGTGCTTGGTGTCACGTTCATCGGCGCGCTGCTTTCCATCGCGGGCTACTTGCTGACCGACATCGTCTACGCGCTCGCGGACCCGCGCGTCAGGCAGAGTCTCGGAGGCGCGTGATGCATGAGGCACGCGCGGCAACGGCATCAAGTCTCGCACAGGTGGAACCGAAGGCGTCCATCCGTGGCGAGGGCTACCTGCAAGGCGCGTGGCGGCGGCTGCGGCGGGACCGCTTCGCGATGGCAGCGCTGATCCTTTTCGCGTGTATCTGCCTGATCTCCCTCGCTGCGCCATTCATTTCCGCGCATCTCATCCATGCCGATCCGAATCGCGGGCGGCTGACGCAGAAGTTCCAAAGCCCGAGTGGCGCCCACTGGCTCGGCACGGACGATTTCGGGCGGGATGTCGCGGCACGGCTCGTCCATGCCGGGCGCGTCTCGCTTTCTATCGGCTTCGGGGCGACGGGCATTGCGCTCGCCATCGGCGTGAGTGTGGGGCTTCTCGCCGCGTACTATGGCCGATGGGTGGACGATACGTCGAACGCGGTCATTCAAGTCCTGAACAACATCCCCGGTCTTTTTCTCTTTATCATGATCTCTGTTCTTTTCCGCCCCGGTGTCGGAGGGCTGACGGTTATCTTCGGCATTCTCGGCTGGACGGGGATCGCGCGCCTCGTTCGCTTTCGCGTGCTGACTGAACGCCGCCGTGAGTACGTGGATGCCGCGACTGCCATCGGCGTCCACCCGCTACGCATTATGTTCCGGCACATTTTGCCGAATATCAGCTCGATCATCCTCGTCCTGGCCGGGACGGAGATTTTCGGCGTGATCCTGGCGGAGGCGGGGATCAGCTACCTCGGCTTCGGCGTGCAGATCCCGACCGCCAGTTGGGGCAACATGCTTTCCAAGTCGTTCGATTACTTCAACCAGGCGCCCTGGCTCGTCGTCGCGCCCGGCGTGATGGTCGTGCTCACCGTCACCTGCCTCTACCAGCTAACCGACGGCCTGCGCGACGCGCTCGATCCGCGCTTGAAATCCTAACGTAGTAGTCGGTAGTCAGTTGGGAGCGGAAACCGAAGCGTCGCGCGCATCTTCGTTGTCTTCCGACTGCTGACTACCGACTACCGACTACTGGATACTGACCCAAAATTGACGTTCGGCGCGCCGACTGGTAGGCTTTCCTACTGTGAAAAACGTACATTTTCGGGGCGATGTGAATGGATGCACACTGACGAGAACGCACATCCGGTTGACGATGGGTGGCCCGATTGTGGGCAATGGAACAGGGACGAAGCTGCGAAGCCAACCGGATACCCTATCGAGGAGGACGTACACCGTGGACGAGCATCAGCATGAGCACGCGAAACGCCTGAGCCGCCGTCATTTCCTGAGTGGGGCCGCCATCGCGGCGGGAACCGCGATCCTTGCTGCGTGCGGCGGGAGTAGCAGCGCGACTGATACGGCGAAACCCGCCACGACAAGCGGCGCGGCTCCCGCTGCCAGTGCCGCCGCACCCGCCGCGCCCGCTTCCACGACGGCCGCTTCCGGTTCCGTCGTTGCCGGTGCCGCGACAAAGCCCGCCGGTTCGGCCGCCGCTGCCCCCGCTACCGGTGGCGGGACCGTGCTTTCGCAGATTGACGTCAGCGGCGCGAAAAAGGGCGGCTCGATCATCGAAGGCTCCACTACAGATGTCCGCACGCTGAACCCGCTGCTGCAATCCGATACATCGTCGGCGCGGATCAACGCGCTGATGTTCGACGGCCTGGTGGAGATCAACCCGGACACCCTGCAAGCCTCTCCGAACCTCGCCACGAAATGGGAGACGTCGTCGGACGGTAAGACGTACACCTTCACAGTGAAGCAGGGCGTCAAGTGGCACGACGGTCAGCCCTTCTCGGCGGACGATGTCAAGTTCTCCTACGACCTTTACATGAACAAAGATACCGGCACGGCGCGCGCCGGGCAGTTGCTCGAACGGATCGCCTCCGTCGAGGCGAAGGATGCGACGACCGTTGTCTTTAACATGAAGGACATCGTCGCGCCTTTCCTCGTCAGCAACTGCTCGTACGGCATCCTGCCGAAGCACATCCTTTCCAGTGTCGCGCCGAAGGACATCCCGACCTCGGAGTTCACGACCACCAAGCCGATCGGCACGGGGCCGTTCACGCTCAAGGAATTCAAGCAGGGCGACCATGTGACCCTGTCCGCGTACCCGGCGTACCACCGGGGCGCGCCGTTTATTGACACCTACATCCGCAAGTTCGTGAAGGACTCGACCGCCCTGTATCAGCAGTTGAAGACGGGCGAGGTAGACTTCGCCGCCTTCACGGCGGATTTCGTCGAGGACGCGAAGAAGCAGACGAATTTCGCGACGACGACCTACGACGCCTTCTCCTTCAATTTCTTCGGCTACAACCTCGACACCACCGGCAAGGGCTTGCCGATGTTCCAGGATATCAAGGTGCGGCAGGCGCTCTTTTATGCGATTGACCGCAAGGGGATCGTGGACAAGATTCGCAACGGCCTGGCCACCGTCGCACAGGGGACGATGCCGACGATCTCGTGGGCCTACGCGCCGGACAAGATCACAACGCGCTACGACTTCGATCCGAAGAAGGCTGCCCAGATGCTCGATGATGCGGGCTGGAAGAAGGGATCGGACGGCATCCGCGCCAAGGATGGCAAGAAGCTCTCGTTCTCGATGAATTTCAATAGCGGGGACAAGATCATCGAGGGGTACGCCTCCGTCTTTCAGGAGAACTGGAAGGACATCGGCGTCGAGATGAAGCCGATCTTCGAGGAGTTCAGCCAGTTCGTTACCCGGCTGACGAAGACGTTCGACTTCGAGACCTTCTTCGTCGGCTTCTCGTGGGGCGTAGACCCGGACCAGCAGACGATGTGGGATTCCAAGCAGCACGGCCCCGGCTTCAACCTGTATTCCTACAAGAACGACAAGGTGGACCAGT
>JALYXG010000428.1 GCA_030947205.1 Chloroflexota bacterium | reverse complement strand
TCACACCGTCCTGCAAACACAGTATTCGCTCGGATTGAGCCTGACGACGGAAGCGAAGAGCGGCAGCATCCTCGGGCGGATGGCCGCGATCAACCAAGGTGGCTCGCTCACCGCGCTGGTCATCATCCTGGTCGTGTTCCATTATCATCCGGGTCTGTATCGGCAAAGTTTCGTCGTCCTCGGCATCATCGCGCTCCTCGCGGCGGTGGCGATTTTCGGCTTCCCTCATCTTCACGACGGCGAGGTGCGCGCGCAGGCGGCGAAGCGCGAGCGGATCGTCCTGAAGCGCGAGTACCGCTACTACTATTATCTGAGCCTGCTTGATGGCGGGCGGCAGCAGGTCTTCTTCTCGTTCGGTCTCTGGGTACTCGTCCATCGCTACCACCTCAGCGTCGCGCAAATCTCCGGCGTGCTGATCGCGGTGACCTTCGCGAGTATGGCGTCCGGCCCGTGGGTCGGTCGGATGATTGACATGCACGGCGAGCGCCGGATGCTCTCGATCATCAACGTCGCCTATGTCGTCGCCCTCGGCGGATACGCGCTGGCGAACAATGTCGTGATCGCCTGCTTGTGCTACGTGATGTACTCATTCGTGATGCCGCTTTCGCCGATCGGCGCGGCGACTTATCTGCGCAAAGTCGCCGTCGCGGACGAGGTCGCACCGAGCCTCGCGATGGGCGTGACCATGCAGCACGCAGCGGCGATTGTCGTCCCGATCACGACCGGCATCATCCTCAACTTCGTCGGCTACCAGATCCCGTTCCTGATCGCCTGCGTCTTCGCCAGTTTCACGTTCTTCGTCACGCGCCGCCTCAACCCGGAGACGCAGCGCTCCGCCGCCCGCATCGCGGCGGACAATGCGCGCATGGCTGATAGCAACGATGTCGCCGAGGCGGAAGCCGTCGCGGAAGCGGGCGGAGGGAGCGGCGGGACGGGCATCGCGACGACCGGCAGTATCCCCTCCATCCCGGCAATCTCCACAGGCAGCGATTAACAGAGACAATCCTCGGTGGAATGGAGAACGAGACGCGAAGCCAACACTCCACGCATCAATCTGTTCCGGTTCTGCTCGTTGGTATTGGCGTGCGCGGGCGCATGTGGGCGCGCGTACTCGCGGGCGAACCGGGCGTGCAGGTCGTCGGCTACGTTGACCCCGATCCGGCGGCGTGTCAGTGGGTGCGCGACACGTTTGGGTCGGACGCCCGCTGTTTCGCGCGCCACGACGATGCGCTGGCTGCGGTTGACCCCGCTATCGCTGTCGTCGCGACGCCGCCGATGGAACGACGCGCACTCTGCATCGCGCTCGCGGATGCGGGTTGCACGCTGCTGGTGGAGAAGCCGCTCGCGGTATCGGTCATGGACGCGGCGGCAATCGCCGAGCATTGTCGTCATACTGGACAACGCTGCTTCGTCGCGATGAACTTCCGCTATGCAGCGACGACTGTTGCGGCGCGTACCATCATCCAACGCGGCGAACTTGGTGCACCCGGACTGGCGCATCTGACCTACTGGCGCAATCGCAACGGCTGGTCACCGGGGCTGAACAAGTACCCGCTGGCGATGCGACAGCCAATGCTTTGGGAGCAGTCCGTCCATCATCTCGATCTCATCCGCCATGTCTACGATACTGAGGTGGTGACCATCTCCGCCACGACGAGCAACCCGCCGTGGAGTGATTACGCCGACGATGCGACCGTCTGCGCGACCTTGACGCTGGCGAATGGGATGACCGTTCAGTATACCGGCACCTGGTCTGCTCGTACGGTGCGCGACTCATTTGTCTGGCGAACAGATTGCGCGCGCGGCGCATTGGTACA
Source organism: Chloroflexota bacterium (assembly GCA_030947205.1). Lineage (GTDB taxonomy): Bacteria > Chloroflexota > Chloroflexia > Thermomicrobiales > JALYUS01 > JALYUS01. The sequence goes on along the minus strand of JALYXG010000428.1, from coordinate 308 downwards.
AACCGCGCTCTTCGACGGCCTCCATATCGTCCACGATGGCACCGAGGCGTTGGAATACGTGCCCTTGCCGGTGCAGGAGCCATTCATGGACGATGTGCGACTGCTGTTGCGCGCCATCCTGCACGATTTCCACACCGGTGACAGCCGCGCCCCGAGCGTCGAAGATCACCTGCGCACACTGGTGGTTGCGGCAGCCATCGAAACGTCTGCCGAACAGGGCATGCGTGTTCATGTCCCTTCCTTCACCGCCGCCTTCGGCATCCCGATCTTGCCGGACATGACCGTGCACGGAAGGATCGAAGCGCGTC
>JALYXG010000419.1 GCA_030947205.1 Chloroflexota bacterium | reverse complement strand
TCAATGATCAGTTGGCCGCGATCGCGGACATCCGGCGGGTTGAGTTCGGCGTCGCACTTGACGAAGAACGCCTGATCGGGCGAACTGCCGAACAATGCGCCGTCGCGCCAGACACCCATCAGGAAGGCGGTGATGTCGCGCCGGACGCGCGCCCACAACCCTTCGTCGTTCGGCTCGAAGACGATCCACTGCGTCCCGCCCTCGATGGACTTCTCCACATAGTTGAAGAGGCGACGGACGTTGATGTAGCGCCATGCCGGGTCGCTACTGAGCGTCCGCGCCCCCCAGACCCGCAGGCCGGAACCGGTGAAGGAGCGGATGCAGTTGACGCCGATCGGGTTGAGCGTATCCTGCTCCCCCTTCGTGATCATCGTGTCCAGTTCCAAAACGCCGCGCAGGACTTCGTTCGCCGGCGCCTTGTGGACGCCCCGCTCGTTGTCGTTGCGCGCGTAGATGCCGGCCATGTGCCCGGACGGCGGGATCGAGAGCGGCCGACCGTCCGGGCCGGCGACCTTGATCCAGGGATAGTAGAGGGCGGCAAACTTGGAATCGTAGTTGGTCGTCTTCTCGCGCCAGACCTTCACATCTTGCGGCGAAAGGTCGGGAATCGGATCGAGGATCGCCATCCGGTCCTGCATCCGCTCGCAGTGCGCGATCATCGAAAGCTGCACTGCTTTGACGCCGTCCCGGTCGAGCGCCTTGCTCTGATAGGCGGACATGATATCGGGGCAGATGACCATCGTCACGTCTTCCGCGACTTCGAGGCCCTCGACGCCGCTGCGGGCCGTCACATCGCCGGTGAAATCGCCGGACTGCACGACCTGCATCGCGCTGCTCGATACCGCCGCCTTGATCAGATATGAACCGACATCCGGCATCCGTTCGAGCGCCGTGCCCGTTCCCTGCTCCTCGATGACAGCGACCAACTTGCTCGTTAGCGTGACCGTTTCCGTCGCATTCTTGGCGCCCTTTTTGGCGCCGATGGTGAGGTTCTCGAAGACTTCTTCGGCCGTCCCCATCTTGATCTTGAGCGTGAACGAGCCATCGGGTGGCCCGTCGCCGGTGGGGGGCGCGACTTCCACCTGGATGTCATCGGTCGCGCTATCCTTCGGCTTGATCGTCAGCGACGGGATCGCCTTGGAGGACTTGCTCGGCAGTTGGAGCGGCTGCGCGGCGGTCGCAGTGACCTTATCGTCTCCGCCCTTCAGCCCAATCCGTGTCACGTAGCAGCGGCCACCGCCATTGAGGAAGTAGCCGAAGACCGAGTGCGACATGAAGGTGTTGGGCATGTGCGGATTGCGCGCGCCGCCCTCTTCGACGCGACCGAACGTCTCGATATACTGCGTCCAGTTCGTGACCAGCATCGGCCGGTTTGTTGGCCCGGCAGGTGCAAAACCGACGAACGCGGCACAGGCAGTGCCAACACCTTCGATTGGCCGGGGGCCAGTGTTGACTTCCTCGATATAGACACCGGGAGACAAATACTCAGGCATACCCTCTCCTTCACCCTAGCGGTTTCCCCACCACATCCCACGCGACCGACACCGGCAACGACGGCTCCTCTCGATTGTTTCGGCACGGGGTTCCGCAACGCGACGTGACCGAAGTCAAGGCGCGCCAAACGGATTGCGTGCCGTGCTACACGTTTGACCGTAGACCCTATGTAGCAGTCGCATCACACACGACGATCACACCAATCACCGCCGCCACTGGGATTTGTGATGTGTGATGGAACCGGCGCGACGCTGCTTCGCTCTGTCAGTCAATTATGATGTCGTACGCATCCGACGGCACATCGAGCGTCACCGATTGACGCGTGCCATCCGGCCCGGCAATATCAAGCGTGATCGGCCCCGGCACGGCGTGCCGGATTGTGAACTGCCCCTGCCCATCTGAAATGGAATCGGCTGCTGCGCTGCCTTGCGCCCTGATCGTTACCCCGGCAACCGGCTCGCCCGCGCGATCGCGGACCGTGCCGCCGATTTGCGTGTCGGCGTCGGTCGCGGCGGCATCGGGCAACCTGGTGTACCGGAAAGTCCGCGTGAGAACGAGCGGCGCTTCGAGGGAGATGTCGAGGTCCAATGGGGCGGTGACGACGTAGCAGAGTGCGGGCCGTACATCGGCGTTCAGCCCGCCCCAGATTTGCGTCATGTGGATCGCTTCGTCGGGTTGGGCGACCTGGGTCTTGATCGTTGGGGAAACGCCGCGCAGCGCTTCCGGCAGGATTTCGTCCGGCAGTTCGCGGTACTTCATCAGGACCGACAGCGTGCGCCAGAGTAGCAAATGTTCGTCCGTGATCTCCGAGGTTAGCGCGCTGACCATGTAGCGCAAGTCAATCTGCCGTGGCGGCATCTGGCGCACCGACCGCCCGTTGACCACGCGCGATTCCATCGCGTTGGAACGCTGATTGACGTTTTCCTGCACGTCGAATAAATACAGGTTAATCGCCGGGCGCATCAATCGGTCCACCCACTCGCGACGGGGCGCCTCGAAGCGGATGTCCACATCGAGCGGGTCAATTCGGCCTCGCTCATAGATCAGCCGCCGCAGCGATTCGTGGAGTTCTGGGAGCATTACCGTGTCACCTCGGCCCATATCCCGGATGCGTCGCTCGCATCGTCGCTTCTCGCGAGCACGAGCATAGGGTTCGTCTCACTCACGGTTGTCACAGCAGTCACAGAAAAGGGGCGCGCGATGGTTGTCCGCGCGCCATCCAGGGCGCGTAGCTTGTTTATGCCTGATCGGGGAAGAGCAGCGGCGCCCATTTGTTCGCGCGCAGCGCTGCGGCGGCGGACCGCGCGCCGGAGGCCGTCTCCAAAAGCGTGTCGGCGAAATCGCCGAGGACGCCGACCGCCATCGCCGTTTGCTTCTCGACCAGCGCCACATTGATCGCCACTTCGACCGCTTTGTCGAGGATGTGCGTTTGCCGCCAATACAGCACGCCGAGGTTGTCGAAGACGCCGAAGAAGCCGACCGGCAGGAAGCAGTTGAGTTTCGTCGTCAGCCAACGCAGGCCCTCGCACGCCGTCGGGCCGATGCCGTCGCTGATCTGCGTGTAGGTCTGGAGATTGACGTACGGCGAGTCCACACCGGCCGGCTGCGGGATGAAGCTGAACTCCAGACTCGCGCGGGGCAGTGCGGTCGCACCTAGCGGATGACCGACGACGAGGGACGAGAAGGTCTCGGCGGGCGGGTTCGGATCGAATAGGGCCGTCGCGAGGCCGACGGCGGCGAAGCGCTGTTCGATGGCGTGGAGGAGCACATCCTCCTCCGCACGCTGCTCGTACGGGAACTCCATCGCGTCCTCCCTTTCGACCCGAACGATCCATCAGCAAATCGCTGCGGATTAGCCGCTGTGCATCTTGGTTGCGATCATTTGCACCGTCGTTTTGGTCGGGTCAGTGCTCAACTTCCACGCCGCGACCAACTGCTTGGCTTCGATGGTTTTCGGGTCCGTCGGCGGCCCGGAAAGCGTCGCGTGTGTCATCGCCGCAAAGCCGGCCATGAGGTCGTTGTAGAACACCTCAACCTTGGTGTAGCCGAGTTTGTGCAGGTGTTGTTTGCGCACCTTCTCATCGAGTTCTTCGTCGCTCTTGCGCATAATGCCGACGAATTTCTGTATCAGCAACCGGTCAACGAACTTCGTCTGATTCGCCTTCTTCTTGAAATACTTGTACGCGGCAACCGCCCCGCCGAAGATCGCCGCCGCGCTGAGGATCGCCCAGCCGATCGGGTTGGTCGCCAGCACCGCGACCATGATGCCGCCCGCAACCATCGCGGCGCCCTGGACAATCGTCGCGCCCGCGACGGTTCGCTTCAGCGCCTGGCTTTCCTGGGAATGGGCGAGCATCACTTTGAAGTCGGGCGACGTGAGCGACCCCTTCAGGCGCAGGAGATTGTTGAGGATCGCCGTTGTTTCGGCGACATCATAGATGCCCTTCGCCATTTTCGCCGCGCCCGCGACCGCCGACAGGATGCCGGTGACCTGCGCGCCGATGAGGAACAACGCACTGTGGCTGGCGGATGCCGCCGCCGCCTGGTCATACCCGACTTGCGCGAGAGAAAAATGCCCCTGAACGCCGGCGACGGACGCCACGATCCGGCCTGCGGATGTGCCGATCTGCGCCACTTGATCGAGGATATACGGCGCTTCCGAGAAGGCGATATTGGCGGACGATTTTTCTTTGATCGTTTCCAGCGTGCGGATAATCTCGGTGATGTTCGCGACGGTCGCCAGGGCGCCACCGGCGATATCCGTCCCCTGCATCGCTTGTGCGGCGCCCGATTGATGGAAGTTGCCGACATTCGTCACCAGATTTGCGGAGGAATGCTCGGTCTGCGCCGTGATCGCCGATGCAGCCGATGCGGCCGCGCCGCCGCCCAGTCCGACATAGCCGACGTACTCGGACGAGGTCGTCGCGAACGGGGTCTGTCCGGTCTTGATTTTCCCGCCCGTCGCTGCGGGGTCGTGCGCCGATTGGGCGTCGGCGGCGCCGAAGATTTTCTGCGCCGATGCATTCCCGTTGATCCGCCGGACAATCGCGGAGAAGGCGACCCAGTCTATTTTGTCGGAGATGATGCCGTTCTTGAGTTTCTTGAACGACGAAGCGTCATTGATATTGACCGCGACGCCTGCGCGGCGGAACACTTCGATCTTGCGGAAGTCGCTCAGTGCGTCGTAACCGCCCTCGGTGATCAATTTCTCCTTGCCGGACGCCCTCGCCTCGGCGAGCAGCCAGGCGTCCACCTCATCAAGAACGGACTTCTTGATGCCGGTGCTCGTTCCCGGTCCGCCGCTCTTGGATTCGGCGAATTCGAGCTTGTCGCGATTGATGTAGCCGTCAACAAATCCGTTGGGAGTGGTCGGCATCGGCGAGCCGTCAACAAGCTTGGCATCGTCTATCGTGACATGTTCGTATTTTTCGACGGATGTCTCGCTGTCTATCCGCACGCGCGTCCCCTTCGCCACGCGCTTCCCGCCAATCGCGTCCGAGTTGATGGTGCCGATGGATTTGTAGACCTTCGCACCCGTTGGGCTGACGACCGTGCCGCGAATGGTAACGAGTTGCACGACATCGCCGCTCGCAACCGGGCCGCTCGGTTCCGCATGCGCCGACGCGTCGCCCGCGGCGGGCTGGCTCATCGCACGCCGGCCCATCGTTTCCGCTTCGCGCTCCAGGCCGGCATCGTCGTTGACCGCCTGCCCTTCAATTTGCCGCGTTGCTCGGACACGTCCCTGCTTCTGCTGAACGACATGCCACGCCTCGTGCGCGACATGCGCGTCCTGCCCCGG
>JALYXG010000413.1 GCA_030947205.1 Chloroflexota bacterium | reverse complement strand
CGGTCTCCGCGTGCCCGATTGTCAGGTCGCGCACGACGGGATAATTGCCGTCCACGACCCAGCCGTCGCCGCTCAACGCTTCCGCCGTGCGCGCGTGGAACTCCTCATTGGGCAAATCTACCCAGTTTGGGCCATGAACAATACCATCGAGTTCAATATGCGGGACGCCGAGCAGCCGCGCGAGTTGCCGCGCGAGCGTGGATTTGCCCGACGCCGTCATGCCGAGCACGGCGATACGGCGACCGATCATCGTAATCGTTCTCCCTATTGGTAGCGTAGGCTTCAGCCTGCGTCCTTCCCTGGTAGCGCGGGCTTTCCAGCCTGCGACCGTGGATGCGGAGACGCAGGCTGAAGCCTACGCTACCGAACTTATGCCTCCCGAAGTGCATCGCGCATGTGGAGCGTTTCGACGACACGCCCGGCGCGGTCGAGCGTGATCGCTATGACATCAATGCGGACGAGGCGATCCGCGTGCTCCGGGTGCATGCCGATGAAGGCGGCAACGGCGTGGAGGACGCGCTTCGTCTTCACGCCGACAACCGATTCCGCCGCTGAGCCGTGCGCCACCCCGGTGCGGACGCGGACCTCGACACAAACCAGTGTGTCGCCGTCGAGCGCGACGAGATCGAGTTCGCCGCCGCGACAATGCCAGTTCCGCGCGATGATCCGCGCGCCGGCCTGTTCGAGCAGGAGAGCAGCGATCCGTTCGCCACTCGCCCCGACCGCTGCGTTGCGCGCGGCTGACTCCGTCACCGCGCCGCGATGCCGGTGATGCCGATTGGCGGCTCGATGACGAGTTCGGCGGACTCCAACGGGTAGGTGCGGGCGGCGACAGCGGCGGCATGGACGGGCGCGAAGCGATAGCGATGGACGGGCGACGGCCCATGCAGGCGGAGCGCGGCCCGGTGTACCGACGTGCCGTATCCCTTGTGGCGGGCGAAGTCGTAGCCAGGGTGGGTCGCATCCAACGCCGCCATTATCGTGTCCCGCTCCACCTTCGCGACGATGCTCGCTGCCGCGATGGAAAGGCTGGTGGCGTCGCCACGCGCGAAGGCCCGCTGGGGGATGCGCAACTCCGGCAGCTTCACCCAATCGAGCAGCAGATAGCCGGGCATCCACGGCAGCGCCTCCACTGCACGCTGCATCGCGAGACGGTTTCCGACTGTCAGGCCGTAGCGGTCGAGTTCATCCGGCGCGACGATGCCGACGCCGATACCGCTCGCCACCGCTCGAATCGTCGCGGCAAGTGTCGCGCGCTCGGCGGGCGTGCAGGTCTTCGAATCGCGCACATTCGCGAGGCGCAGCAGCAATTCCTCGGCGAGCGGTGGCGAAAAGACGGGCGGCAGCACGACCGCCGCCGCGACGAGTGGCCCCGCCCATGCCCCCCGCCCGACCTCGTCCACACCCGCAACCGGGCCGTGGCCGTCCTGCGTCAGGCGCAGTTCTTCATCCAGCGTGGGGAGTACCCGTGTCGCGCCGCGTGGCATCGTCCCCTCCCTCATCTTCACATCGTGCGAATCGTGTACGTACACTGCGGATAGTAGCACATCTCCGCAACAATGGGAATATGTCGCAACAAAAAACCGGCCCACGATGGGCCGATCTTTGATCGCTCCCTTCCCCGGCGGGGAAGGGGCTGGGGGTTAGGGCAGCCTCAGTCCGCGCCGGTGCTCGCTGTTTGGGCGGCGGCGCGTTTGCCGACGGAATGCTGCTCGCGGCGCTCTTTGAGGCGGGCTTTCTTGCCCGTCAGGTTGCGCAGGTAATACAACTGCTGGCGGCGCACATTCGCCCGACGGACGACTTCGAGCTTGTCCACGCGCGGTGAGTGGAGCAGGAATGTCCGCTCGACGCCGATGCTGTTCGCACCGATGCGGCGGATCGTGTACGTCTCGTTGATGCCTCCACCCCGGCGACTAAGCACGACACCCTCGAAGATCTGGATGCGTTCGCGCGTCCCCTCGACGACCTTGACGCTCGCGCGCACAGTATCGCCCGTGCGGAAGACGGGAATATCGGTGCGGAGAAACTGATCCCCAACGCTTTGTACTAATGGATGCATCGCCTTTGCCTCGCTCTTTTTATGCATTCACGCACCTGCCGCCCGTTGCGGACGCGACGAACACTGTACCACGCACGCGGCACGACGCGCAACCACGCGATTATTTCGTCAGAGCGGTATGATGCCGCATAGATGCTATACCAGCGGATGCTGGCAGCGCAGGGGATTCCCGGACAAATGGATTTATCCGTGTTCTACTACTCGCTCATAGCGCACAGGAGTATGCATATGGCAATACAAGACGATGGCACTATCGAAGCAACGTCGCTACTGGGTGAACCGCTGTACCGACCAACATTCCCGGATGATGTGCGGGAGCGGTTGGAGGCGCAACTGGCCGAGGCGAGAGTGGCGTATGAGGCCGCGCCGGATGATCTGGATGCGTTGATGCTGCTTGGGCAGCGCACGGCGTACAGCGGCCGGTTCCAGGACGCGATTGCTGTTTACACCGAGGGCATCGCCCGGCATCCCGACGACGCACGGCTGTATCGCCATCGCGGGCACCGGCTGATCAGCCTGCGCCGCTTTGATGAAGCGATTGCCGACCTCACCGAGGCGGCACG
>JALYXG010000391.1 GCA_030947205.1 Chloroflexota bacterium | reverse complement strand
ACTTGTGCATCTGCGGCGGGCTGACCGAGGCGAAGAAGATCGCCGGGTGGTGCGAGACGCACTACATCGAGCAAGCGCCACACAACCCGCTCGGCCCGGTCTCCACGGCGGCGTGTTTGCACTTCGATCTTTCGACGCCGCTCTTCGCGGTGCAGGAACTGACGTGGCGACCGGAGATCATCGCGGACATCGTGCGAACGGACATGCGGCTCGAAGGCGGCAACCTGTACAGTGGCGGCACGCCCGGCCTCGGCGTCGAGTTGAACGAGGAAGCGGCGGTGGCCTACCCATTCCAGTTGCCCGGCCTGCGCATCCTCCGCCGCGAGGACAACTCGGTCTCGGACTGGTAGACCAACCGGGGAGAACCGCTGAGAACGCAGAGAGCGCAGAGAGGGAAAAGGGATTGAACCACGAAGACATGAAGGAAGAAGGGAGCAAATTTCAGTCGCATCCTTCGTGTTTCTTTGTGATTCATGCAGTATCTCTCTGAATCTCTGAGGTGTCGGATGGAATCGAAAATTTCCCTGCTCCAGACGGTAGCGCTTCTCGAAGATATACCAGAACACGGCCTGACACGCGGGCAGGTCGGCACCGTCGTGGAAGACCTCGCACCGGGCGTGTACGAGGTCGAATTCAGCGATGACGACGGGCGGACCTATGCGATGCTTCCGTTGCGCGCCAATCAATTGATGGCGTTGCGCTTTGCACCAGATCAGGCAGCGTAACGAAGATAACTCCCGCAAGGGATGGTGAAGTAGAGTCGATGGCGACGTGAGGCGAGATCACGCCGTGCTGCGAGCGCAAAGGGGAATGAGGAAAGGGTTGGGATGCTGTGATGCGACGCCGCACCGTGCGATGTTTCGTGGCGGTGGCCTGCTGCGTCCTGTTCCTGCACGGTCAGACCGGGGAAGTGAACGCACAAAGCATGAGCGATGACCTTACCGCAGCGGCGGAACGCGGCGACACAACGGCCGTCCTGCAATTCCTCGCGGACGGCGCGGACATCAATATGCGGGATGCGCAAGGCCGGACGCCAGTGATGGCGGCGACGCACGGCAATCAGATCGAGACCGTGCGGGCGCTCATTCGCGCGGGCGCGGACATCAATATCCGCGACAATCGCCTCGACAACCTCTTCCTTTATGCCGGCGCGGAAGGGCTGCTCGACATCCTCAACCTCGCGATTGACGCGGGCGCGGACACGAAACTGACGAATCGGTTTGGCGGCACGGCCCTCATCCCCGCTGCCGAGCGCGGCCATGTCGCGGTCGTCGAAACGCTCCTCACGCGCACGGATGTGGCCGTGAACCATATCAATAATCTCGGCTGGACGGCGTTGTTGGAAGCAATCATCCTCAGCAATGGCGACGAGCAGCACCAGCGGATCGTGCAACTGCTGGTGGATCACGGCGCGGATGTGAACATCGCGGACAGCGGCGGCGTTACCCCGCTTCGCCATGCGCGGGCGCGTGGGTTCGCAGAAATCGAGCGCATCCTGCTCGCGTCGGGGGCGCACGAGCGCGGGCTGCCCAACCCGGTAGCGTAGGCTTCAGCCTACGCTACCCGCATTTGTCCATGTTGCTCATTGCTTCCGCAACGGCCTGCCCCAGGTCATGCGTCCGATGACGTGCGTATCGAGCAGCCTGTCCCGCACATAGGGCGCGACGGCGTCGCGGAGGGCGGCGTCGAAGGAGGCGACGGCCTCCGGCGTCATCCGGTCGCGCGAGAAACTGCTCATCGAATGGAACCACTCGATGAAGTCGTCCACGGAACGGACGAGCGGCTGCGGTTCCGTGATGTACTCGCCGCGCTTCTCGAACAGGCCGCGCCGTTCGAGTTCACCGATCAAGTCGAGTGGCGCGAAGTCCGGGTTCGTCGAGTAGCGCGGGATGATCGCGCGGATCGCCGGGGTCCACGGCTCGTCCGCCTCGTCCACGCCGACAATCGCCAGAACGCCGTTCGGCGTGAGCGCGTCGGCGAAACGGGGAAGCGCGACCGCCCAATCCATCCAGTGCAGGCTCGCCCCCGCCGTCACCAGCGCGTACGGCGGGCGCAGCGGCGTCTCCTCCGCGCTGCCGACGAACCAGTGCAGGCGCGGGTCGTTGCCACCGGGGAGCGTTTTTCCCATCGCGATCATGCCGGGCGAGACATCTACCGCATCCACGCGCGCGACATGCCGGAGCAATGGGCGGGCGAGGTTGCCGGGGCCGCAGCCGACATCGAGCACGGCGCGCGGCTCGCCAGTAATCAATGCGACGAGGCGTTCGATCAGCGCCTCGGGGTACGGCGGTCGGTAGCGGTAGGCGGCGATGATCGAGGGGTCGGCGAACCGCTCGGAATGGTGCGCGCCCCAGAACTCCGGCCTCGCGTCCATCGCTGCCTCACTCCTTGCCGACGAGATAG
>JALYXG010000374.1 GCA_030947205.1 Chloroflexota bacterium | reverse complement strand
CGCTGAGCATATCGCTCGGCTCCAGCCTGCAGATCGCGCTGTTTGTCGCCCCCGTTCTGGTTTTTGTAGGGGCGGTGATGGGGCAGCGACTGACGTTGGAATTCAACGTCTATGAACTCTTCGCCCTTGGTGGCGCGGCGGTGATCGCCGTGCTCGTCACAGTGGACGGCGAGAGCCACTGGCTGGAGGGCGCGCAGTTGCTCGCGCTCTATCTGATGCTTGCGGTCGCATTCTTCTTCCTCTAAAGGGAAGGACTGAGGACTGAGGACTGAGAGGATCGGTACGCTTCAATGAATAAGCCGCTCGTGATTATCGTGACGGGGCCACCGGCCACCGGGAAAACTACCGTTGGTACGAAGATCGCCGACGCGCTACGTCTGCCGTTCATCAACAAGGACGGCATCAAAGAATCGCTCTTTGACACGCTCGGATGGAGCGATGTGGCGTGGTCGAAGCGGCTTGGCGTCGCCAGTTACGCGATCCTTTATCAGGTCATCGAGGCGGAACTGCGCGCTGGCGCGTCATTCGTCGTCGAAAGCAACTTCCATCCGACCTACGACAACGAGCGGTTTGCGGCCTTCCGAACGACGTATAACTTCGTGCCATTTCAGGTGTTCTGCACTGCCAACGGCACCGTCCTGTACGAGCGGTTCAAGGCCCGCTCCGAATCCGGCGAGCGGCATCCGGGGCATCGCGACGAACTGCGGCAAGGCGAGTTTGAGGAAATCCTGCGTCGCGGCCACCATGACCCGCTCGACATCGGCGGCGAAACCTACGAACTCGACATGACCGACCTCGACACTGTGGACTTCGATGGCTTGATGACAGCGATCCACTCGCGCACCATCCATCTTGCGTCAGGCATCTGATTCCGCGCGCATGATGTCCGCAATCATTGCGACCGGAATCGAGCCGTAGGACAGAAAGCGGTCGTGGAACCGCCGCAGGTCGAACGCGCTCCCTTCGCGCGCCGCCACCTGCCGCCGCAGGTCGCAGATCATGTCCTGGCCGATTAAGTAGATCATCGCCGCGCCGGGGAACGTCGAGTTTTTGACCGCTTCCGCGTGCGCCGCCTGCTCGGTCATGCCGGTGTCGTCGCGGTAGAAGGCAATCGCCTGATCGAGTGAGAAGCGACCGTGATGCAGATTGACATCCACAATCGCCCGCGCAGCGGCACGCATCCGGGCGTAGTGCTGCGAATACAACTCCAGCGGCGTCAGAAAACCGACCTCGCCCATTACATCCACGGCATACGACGACCAACCCTCCGCCATCGTGCCGCCGCAGAACATGGCGATCCGCGACGCGCAATCTACCGCCGCGATCCGGCCAATTCGCGATGGGGCATGGAAGGCATGCCAGTTCTGCACATGATGCCCGATGCCGCCGTGATGGACGACGTGATTGAGTTTGATGACGCTGTCGTTCGTCGCGCGCAACCGGCGCTCCTGCTCACCGGGCGGCATCTCCGCTTCGATTGGCGGGACGAGATAGTCGTGGATCGGCGGGCGGTTATACGCCGCCGGGGAACGGTAAGGGAGGAAATACAGGAATGGGGCCGCATCCCGCGCCCAATGCGGCTGCGGGACGTAGCGGATTGGGAAGGCCGGCCATGTAACGAGATCGTGCTTGACGGCGGTCGCCCGGCAGCCATCCCAGAATTCCTGAAACCGTTCGGTGTACGTCTCGACCGATGGGTGAATATCGGCCAGGGATGCCAGCGCGGTGCGCCAGTCGCTTGTGTCAAAGTGTCGGGCGCCTTCGACGAGGCGTGCATGCGCTTCCGCGAACTGGTCCCGCGCGTATCGTTCGATCGCCGCGCCCGACTGGGTCAGTTCGTGACCGAGCGCCAGATACATCTCGAATGCCTCGCCGCCGCAGTCGTATGCCTCGGTCGGCGTGGCGCGCAAATCGGTGGCAAGAAACGACCGATAGGCGGCGAATGCCTGCCGCGCCACGGTTGCCGCAGCCCGGAAGCGCGGATCGGTGATCGCCTCATCGGCGATCAGCATGTCCACGCCGCTATCGAGGAAATGCAGCGCGCCGATGCACTCGCGGATCGCGCGCTCCGTCCAGGCGGCGGGCGCGGATTGCACGTTCTCGGCGGCGGTGGTGAGAAAGTGCGGTATCGCGTTCATCCGCGCAATCGCCGCCTCCACGCGCTCACCGAGCGGCGCAAAGGGCCGGAGAAAGAGTGACAGCACGCCGAAAATCGCCTCGCCCGTGTAGACGCACGGGTTGCCGCCTTGAAAATGGCGCGATCCGTACTCCCATGTCTGGATGGTCAGGAAATGCTCGGCCAGTGTGCGGTCAATCTGTTCCGCCGACGTTTCCGGTGCGGCAACGGCCCCGGTGCGGAGATCGCGCAGCAGCGCGTCCATCTCCGTGACCGTTTCGGCCACACCGCTCGGCGAGAAGTCGGGCAAGGCGTCGTCGTAGTCATGGATGCCGATAAATGTCGCGTTGACGGGACGCCGCCGGTAATACGCCGCGAAGAAATCATCGAGCCATGCTGAGAACGGGCGCGGCGACGCGCTCATGGGGCGATTGTCGTGCCGACCTTCGCAAGCCCTTCGCGGATCGGCCCCATTGCAGTGGCGTGTTCTTTCTTTGCTGCCACGATCGCATCAGGATTCGTCAGAAGATCAATCGCGGTCATCGCCATCGTCTTGGCGCCGGCGATCAGGGAGTCGTGCCCACGCTCGGTGCGTGTCGCCTCTGCCACCGCGCGTGAGTGCCAGCCCGCTTCCTCGCCGCAGATGCCGATATACGCGTACACCGAGGGCACCGAGTGGCTTACATTGCCGAAATCGGTCGAGCCGCCGCCCTCGCGCGCCGGGCCGTCTTGCACATCCCGACCGATTGCCTCCATGTTCTCGCGCATCAGCGCGCCGAGTGCGTGATTCGGCACGTAGCTCTGGTATGGCTTGATGTATTCCTTCCATTCGAGCCGCGCGCCGGTCGCGGTCGCGGCACCTTCGGCGCAGGCGACGACGCGCCGCTTCAGTTCGGCGGCGTAGACCGGATCGTACGAGCGGATGCGGAAGCGGCACGCGGCGTAGGGTGGGATGACATTCGGTGCGCCGCCGCCACTCGTCACGACGCCGTGGATGCGCGCCTCGGAGCGCACCTGCTGGCGCAACATGCCGACATTGTTGAAAGTCTGGATCACCGCGTCAAGCGCGTTGATGCCGGTGTGCGGGTTGGAAGCGGCGTGCGCCGCCCGTCCGTGGAACATGAAGTCAATCCCATAGGCGACCATCGAGGGTTTGAGGGCGATGTAATCCTCGGTCATCGGGTGGATCATGATCGCCGCGTCCACGCCGTCGAAGTAGCCGTGCTCAAGCACCGGAATCTTCCCACCCGCATTCGGGACGGCCGACTCCTCCGCCGGTGTGCCGAGGACGACGACCCTGCCCGGCAGCAGCCCTTGCTGGCCGAGACGCGCGAGGGCAATACCCGCGCCAATCGCCGCGTTGGCGATGATGTTGTGCCCGCAGCCATGCCCGACATCGGGCAGCGCGTCGTACTCCGCGATGATCGCGATCGTCGGGCCGTCGGGGTTGCCGCCGGGGAGCGTGGCGCGGAAGGCGGTGTCGAGACCGGCAATGCCCCGCTCGACTTCCGCGCCGAACTCCTCCAGCATCTCGGTCAGCTTTGCCACCGCCTGATACTCCTGCAAACCGAGTTCGGGGTTGTCCGCCATCCAGTCGCTGCACCCGATCAG
>JALYXG010000373.1 GCA_030947205.1 Chloroflexota bacterium | reverse complement strand
CCAATTCCGCGATCAGCGCATCAAGGCGGTAGCCGAGGATGCGGTCGTAGGTGTGCGGCGCGATGGGCAGCACGGTCTCCCAGTAGTGGAGAAAGAACGCGCCGTTCTCGTACGAGAGCCGCAACTGACCGCTTTCGAGCACGCCGCCGTACTGGTCGCCGAGGATCGGCAGCAGTACTTTGTTCGCCAGTTCCCGCTTGATCGGGTGCCAGTTGATGTCGAACGTCGCCGCGTAGAGCGAGCTGGGGCCATTCTCCAGCACGTCCATCCACCAGCCGTTGCTGGGATCGGCGATGCCCATGTGGTTCGGCACCATGTCGAAGACGAGGCCGATTTCCCGCTCCTTGAGCGCGGCAGCGAAGGCATCGAACTGCTCTTCCGTGCCGATTTCCGGGTTCAACACCCCGTGGTCGCAGATGTCGTAGCCGTGGTCGCTGCCCGCGCACGCTTTCAGGAGCGGCGAGGCGTACGCATCGCTGATGCCGAGGTCGGCGAGGTAGGCGACGAGCGGTTGCGCGTCCGCGAAGGTGAAGTGGCGGTTGAACTGCAAGCGGTAGGTCGCGCGCGGGATGCGCGCCCGTTCGAGCGCTTCCTGCGCGACGGTGGCAACAGACGGCAGGGCGCGAATCTCCTCCAGCGTCGTTTCTCCCACTTCCATGCCCAACCCCTCCCCGAGTGCGATGAAGTGCGTCACCCATGCCTGCGCATGCTCGTCGCCGCGCCGCGCCCGCCGGTAAAACTCGCGGTAGCGCGTCTGCAAGAGATCATAGTAAACATTCTGCGCGTGCCAGAAAACGATTCCGAACGGCAGCATCCGCGCGACCTCGACGACTTCCCGTAGCGAGGCGAGGGACACGAGTTCCGTCGGGTCCGCCTGAAGCTCCTCGGAGAGCCGTTCCGCTCGCCGCCGCAGCAGGTACGACAGTCCGGCGGCGTCGAGCGTGACGCGCCACGTCTCCGCATCCGCGAGCAAGGTCTGAATGCGCGCGCGATCCAGCGTCGCGGCGGCGAGGGCACGCCGGAGATCGCCGCTCAGGATGAATGCCGCCGCCGTTTGGAAGGCTTGCGGCAGCGGCACATGCAGATCGCGCACGAAGCGCATCAGCGGCGCTTGCCGGTCGTAAATCAGGCGGTAACTCGCCTCGTCCTCTGCGAGCGTCGCGTCGAGCACGATGTCGAGGATTTTGCGCTGCTCGTCGCGGAACAAGGTCTTGAGGGAGTAGATGGATTCGCCGAAATAGCGGTCCATCGCGCGGATCGCTTCGGGGAAATCCACGCGCGCGAACGCCTCCGTGATGTGTTCGACGAAGGCGCGGTACGCCTCCTCGTCTATCGCGGCGCCGACGCCGCTGCTAATCGTGTGGTCGCCGAGCGAGAGCGCGCCGAACGTCTCCACAGCGGACTCGCCGGTGATGCGCGACGTGAACCGCGCCCGCCCGACGACGAGCGCTGCCCGCCCCGCTTCGTGCCGCCGATACTCCTCGCGCTCGACGGTATAGCAGTAGATCGCCGCCTGCTCCGGGTACTCGTCGAAGAGTGAGGAGATCGCATAGTGTGCGGCAAGTTTTTCGGTATCCACGACAGCGGGCTTGACGAACTTCTCGTAGATCAGCCGCCCGTCGCGGTGATCGCGGATGTTGCTCTTCGCCTGTTGGAGCAGATCGAGGAATTGCGGCTCGAACCGCTCGTCGGCAACCGTCTCTGCCAATTGGATCACCCGCCCGGCGTACTCGATCACCTGCACCGTCTCGATACCGGAGAGTTCGTCGAAGAACCAGCCGCAACTCGTGTACATCAGCATCGCGTGCCGCTGCATTTCTAGCAGTTCCCAGAGCCGGATACGCTCGGCGTCGGTCAACTCGCGCGCCGTCTGCTCCGCGAGGAAGCGCGCGACATTTTCGTCCGAGCGGTTGAGGATAACGGAGAGATAGCCGTCCCGCGCCGCCCACGGGTCGTGGACAAGATCGCGCATCCCGGCCTCGTAGACGGGCGCGACGGCATCTCGCAGCCAGTCGAGCGCCGCGCGGAGCGGCCCGCGCCACTCCTGGGTCCAGTCCGGGCGGCCACCGGTGTTGCAGCCGCAGTTACTCCGCCACCGCTCGACGCCGTGGTCGCAACTCCACGCCGTATTTTCGATAATCTCCACTTCATGCGTCGGCGGGAACATTTCGAGATATTCGCCGTAGATCGTCAGGCGGGCGAGGTCGTTCGACTCGATGTGGTGGAGCGCGTAGGAGAGCGCCATGTCGCCGTGCGCATGGTGGTGGCCGTAGGTCTCGCCATCCGTCGCGATGTGGACGAGTTGCGGCCAGGTGCGCTCGTCCGAGAAGGCGCCGAGCAGGCGATTCGCCAGGTTCTCGCCGCGATCCAGCAGTCCCTCGAAGGCGACACCGCGCGAGATCGGGCCGTCGTAGAAGAAGAGGGCGATGCTCCGGCCGGAGGGTAGGCGCTGCACGTAGGCGCGCGTTGGGTCAATCCGTGCCCTCGAAACGTCGCCCCACTCGTCCGCGCCGATCTCGCGCACCAGGCCGGCCTGCGATGGCGCGAGGACGGTGAAGGTAATGCCCTGCTCCGCCATGATATCGAGTGTTTCGAGGTCCACGGCGGTCTCGGCGAGCCACATCCCTTCGGGAGCGCGTCCGAAGCGATGCGCGAAGTCCGCGATGCCCCACGCGATCTGCGTCCATTTGTCGCGCCGGTTGGCAAGCGGCAAAATCATGTGATTGTATGACTGCGCCATCGCCGAGCCATGGCCGGAGAAACGCTCGCGACTGTCGCGGTCGGCGTCGAGGATCGCCGCGTAGATCTCAGGCGTTTTCGCCTCCATCCAGGCGAGCAGCGTCGGGCCGACATTGAAACTGATCCGCGCGTAATTCTGGACGATCCGCGCGATCCGCCCCGCGCCATCAAGGATGCGGGAGGCGGCATTCGGCGCGTAGCATTCCGCCGTGATCCGCTCGTTCCAGTCGTGGTATGGATAGGCGGAATCCTGCAACTCAATCGCTTCGAGCCACGGATTCTCGCGCGGCGGCTGGTAAAAGTGGCCGTGAATACAGACGTAGTGATCG
>JALYXG010000366.1 GCA_030947205.1 Chloroflexota bacterium | reverse complement strand
TCCTGCTGCGCGCCATAGTGGGCGACGCTGAAGCCGCAGAAGAAAGGGTGATTCGCCGGGCTTGCTTTCGAGACATAACCGATCAGCGGCACGGTGATGATCGGTTTCGTGCCGTGTGCGCGGTCGGCATCCACGAACTGATCGGTCGTCTGGCCACTCGCTATGTTCTCGTAGTAGTAATCGCTGCCGGTGTTATGGACATTCGTCGTCCAGTTGTACCGGCTCGTCGCGTTGCCGCCCCAGCGATCCACGGGCAGGCGGAGTTCCTGCGCGAGCGTCGGATTGGCGAAATTCATCCCGTAGATATCGGGGCTAATCGCATGGCGATTCGCCGCGACACTGACGGTGAGCGCCGGGCCGGAATTCGCGGACTGTACGGGCGCGAAGACGAACATCGCCATTGATATTGCAGTAGCGACAAGAAGTGCGGATACCAGGACGCGCGCTTTCGCCCTCAGCATCATGCGGGCATACACCATTCAATTCCCCCTGCACCAAACTCTCCACGCGGATGGACTATAGCGTTTGGGTGATAATTGCACAAGTGTTTATCAAATGATCTGCCTGCTTGGAGAAGAATGACCGTAGCGGCGGTTCGGCATGGATGCTACGATGGAGAGCGTCATGCGACCCGCTATGCGCGAAAGGAGCGACCGCGATGATCCGCCCTCATGTGCTGCCCGGCATCGGTGTCGGCGCGGACCTCGGCGACTATCTCGATGAGATCCCGCTGCCGTCCGTCTATGCCGTCCACGACGAGACGCCGCAACCAACGATTGGCGATCTGCGCGCCACCCTCCGCACGGCGCTCGCCGAATCGGGCGCGCTGGAGCGCATCCGGCCGGGAATGCGTGTCGCCGTTTGCGCGGGTAGCCGGGGGATTGACCAGATCGTGCCGACACTGCGCGAAGCGGTCGCGATGGTGCGGGAGCGGGGCGGCAAGCCGTTCGTCCTCGCGGCGATGGGTTCGCACGGCGGCGCGACTGCCGAGGGGCAGCACGAAATCCTCTCCGGCTACGGCATCACGGATGAGGCGATGGACGCGCCGATTGTCACCGGCATCGAAACGGAATGTGTCGCGACGGTCGAGGGTGCAGTGCCCGTCTGGGTGAATGCGCGCGCCCGCGCGGCGGACGCGACGCTGGTCATCAACCGTGTCAAGGCGCACACCGATATTCGCGGCCCGATCGAGAGCGGGCTGGCGAAAATGTGCGCGATCGGGCTGGGCGGGCCGCGCGGTGCGGCGGTCTTCCATCGCAGCGGGCCGCAGATGCTCGCGAAACTGATCCCGATTGTCGCGAAGGAGACGATTCGCGCGCTGAACATCATCGGCGGCGTTGCGCTGATCGAGAATGCCGCCGGGACGCTCGGCGAGATGCGCGGCGTGCAGCCGGAGGACATCGGCGGGCCGGTCGAGATGGCGTTGCTCGAACGTGCGAAGGCGCTCCATCCGCGCATCCCGATTGATCAACTGGACGTGCTGATCGTGGACGAACTGGGGAAGGATATTTCCGGCAGCGGACTCGATTCGGTCGTCATCGGCCGCATGTATATCCATACGGTGCCGGAGTTCGAGCGACCCGACATCAGCATCATCACCGTCCTCGATGTGACGGACGCTTCGCACGGCAATGCGGTCGGCATCGGCTTCGCCGACTGCATCCCGGCCTCGCTGGTCGAGAAAATTGACTGGCGCGCGATGTACATCAACGCGGCGACCTCCGGCCTCGGCGGGCCGCAGCGCGCGAAGATGCCGATGGTCTTCCCGACGATGCGCCAAACCGTGCAGGCGGCGATCTTCATGTGCGGCCGGAGCGATTTCGAACATGTCCGGCTGGCGCGCATCCGCAACACGCATGATGTGCAAGAACTGGCGGTCTCGGCAGCCGTCCGCGATGAACTCGTGGGTCGGCCGCATCTGCGCGTCGCGGATGCCGCCGAGCCACTCGCGTTCGCGGAATGAGGCGCATGCGGTCGTCGTCCGGGCTGGTTGGGATCGTTGCGGACGACATCACGGGTGCGTGCGATGCCGCCGCACAATTCCAGCGGGCGGGTGCGCGCACTGCCGTTGTTCTCGATGACGGCGACGGCCCGTTGCCGACGGGCTGGGACGTGCTGACATTGACGACCGAATCGCGCCGCGCGCTGCCGACAATCGCGGCGGGCCGGACGCGCGATGCCGTCGAACGCCTCCGCGACGCGGGCGCGGAACGCATCTATATCAAGGTGGACAGTACGCTGCGCGGCGCGCCGGGTGGGATTATCGAGGCGGCGGCGCTCGCGTTCGGCGTCCCGTACGTCCTCGTCACGCCCGCCTTCCCTGAGCAAGGCCGCACCGTCCTCGGCGGTTGGGTTCGCCGGGACGACACCGCGATTGTTGATGGCATGGCGCGGCTCGGGGAGACGGCGATTGCCTCGATTGGCCATATCCCACTACGCGCGATCCGTTCCAGTATGACCGCGATAGCCATCTCACCCGGCCTCCTCGTGGACACCGTCGCCTTACTACTCGCGGACGCCGAGCGCGATGATGACCTGTGGACACTTGCGGAGTACGCGGCCTCGACCGAGTTGTCATTGGTCGCGGGTTCGGCGGGGCTGGCGCGGTATATTGCGCCGTTCTGGTGCTGGGAAACGAGCAACGCGGACGAGGATGAAGATATTTGGGTAGACCGCGACGGGCCGGTTCTCGTCGCCGTCGGCACGCGCAATCCGATGACGCAGGCGCAACTCGCCTATCTGCGCGAGGCGGATGATGTCTGCGTCATTGATGTCTTGCAGGACGATGTGGATGCCGCGCTGCCCGCGATCCGCCGCGCGCTCGACCGGACGCCCGTCGTCGTCGCGGCGCTCGTCGTGCCGCCCGATGTTGCGGTCACAGACGCCGGTCTCGACGGTCTCGCGCGGATCACCGTCGAGGCGGCCGTCGAGCGCGGCGACGATCTGCGCGGACTCGTGACGACGGGCGGCGCGACGACGCTCGCCATTTGTCGGGCGTCGGGCGTCCGGCTGCTCAATGTAGTGGACGAAGTATTGCCCGGTATCCCCTGCTCGGTGATGGCCGATGGGCAACTGGTCAATGTGCCGATCATCACCAAATCCGGCGGTTTCGGGCAGGAGGACGCGCTCGCCGTCGCCTGTGTCTGGCTCCTGAGCGACACCGTCGAGGGCGACGATGATCGTGATCGGGATCGGGATCGCGATCTGGAATGGGACGATGAGGACGACGAGCCGGATGATGACAATGACCATCAGCCTCGATAAATCGGTGCTTCGATAGGGGCTGAATGACCCAGAAGGGCAGGGAGGCGCATGCCGTTCGATTCGCTTGTCCCCGGTGTTGGAGGGGAGATCATCGCCGATGTGGACGGGTTCACACCGCCGTCCGGCATCGTCGCCGTTTGGTTTCTCGGGCAGGCCGGATTCATCATTAAATTCTCGTCCGGCACAGTCTGCTACCTTGATCCGTGGCTGTCCGATCTGTCCGGCGGGCCGCGCGCCTACCCGATCCCGCTCGATCCCACTCTTGTCACGAACTGCGACATCCTCCTCACCTCGCACGATCATGGGGACCATATTGATGTGGACGCCGATCCGATCATCATGCGGCAATCGCCACAGGCGATGTGGATCGCGCCGCGCGGGGCGGAGCCATTCGTCCGCCGCCTCGGCGGCGCGGAGGAGCGCACGCATCTTCTCAATGGCGACGACGCAGTGACGGTACGCGATGTGCGGATTACGGCAATCCCCAGCACGCATTACGGCTTCTTCGATGAGGAGCGGTACACGCCCACCGAGGAAGCGTGGTATGCGACCATCCCGGCGCAACTGCCGCCGGAACGGCGGGGCCAGGAACGCTTTATCGGGTTCGTGCTGGAGTGCGACGGTGTGACGATCTATCACGCCGGCGACAACAATGGCTATCATGGCTTTCTCGAACGCCTCGCCCGCTGGACGCGGTTCGATCTGATGATGCTGCCGATTAACGGGCGCGACTGGTTCCGTGAGCAGCATCGGGTCATTGGCAACTTCACCTATCGCGAGGCGGCGCAGGTCGCGCAGCGGGCGAACGCGCGGCTGCTCGTTCCCTACCACTACGATGGCTTCACCGGCAACAACGAGTACCCGGACGCGCTCGTACGGTACGTCCAGAACGACGGGCCGCCCGTGCCCGTGCGCGTGTTGCAGGTCGGCGAGCGCGCATTGGTCGAGCGCGGGGCCGGATTGTAATCAACTTTTCTGCCTGGCTGCGGAGGATGGAGTTTGGTGGCAGCGGCTACACACGCATCCAATCCCGCAGTGGGTGCGTACACTCTTTTCAGACTGTCCAGGATCACGTAGTATTGCGCCACACTCTGCTGAACAGATTTCCTGGGATCAAGAAAGGATCGTGCCTCATGCCGCGTTCGCGCGTCTCCGCGCTGTCACGACGACACTTCCTCATGGGTGCGGCGACATCCGCAGCCGCTGCGCTACTCGCCGCCTGCGGCGGTAATTCCACCGCGACCGACACGCCGAAGCCCGCCGCGACGGCAGGAAGCGCAAGTGCATCGGCAGCCACGATCGCGCCGACCGCTGCCGCGACGAAGCCCCCCGCTTCTCCCTCAACCACGACGCCTGGCGCCGCCGCAAGTAGTACAACTGCGGCGAGCAGCGCGACGACGGGCAGCGCATCGCTCGGCAGCGGCATGGTCGCCGGTATGACGTGGGATCAGGTCGTCGCGAAGGCGAAAGGTGGCACGGCCAACTGGTTCCTGTATGGCGGCAGTCAGACGACGAATGACTACCTCGACAAGTACGTCATCCCGACGATGAAATCGCAGTACGACATCACCGTGAATCGGACGCCTGTGACGGATACGGTCGAGGCGGTCAACAAAGTGCTCGCCGAGAAGCAGGCCGGCAAAACGACCGACGGCAGCGTGGACATGATCTGGATCAACGGCGAAAACTTCCGCACGATGGCCGAGGCGAATATCCTGCTCGCGGACTGGGCGCGCAATCTGCCGAACGCGAAACTGATTAACTGGGACGAGCCGAATGTCAAGAACGACTTCGGCATCCCCGTCAATGACCGCGAAGCGCCGTGGGCGCGCGCGCAGTTCGTCTTCATCTACGACAGCGCGAAGGTGCCGACGCCGCCGAAGTCGTTCAAGGCGCTCGAAGAGTACCTGAAGGCGAATCCCGGCAAATTCACCTACCCCGCGCCGCCGGATTTCACCGGCAGCGTGCTCGTCCGCCATGTCCTGTACGAGACGACGGGCGGCTGGCAGCAGTACGGTACCAGCTTCAACGATCAGGTCTACAAGGAGAAATCGCCTGCTGCATGGGACTACCTGAACCGGATCAAGCCGAATCTGTGGCAGAAAGGTGCGACCTACCCCGAGGCGGCGGCGAAACTCGACCAACTGTTCGCGGACGGCGAGGTGAATTTCACGATGAACTACAGCCCGACGGCGGGATCGGTAGGCGCGGCGAGCGGCAAATATCCGAAGACGACGCGCACCTTCTACCTCGACGCGGGCACGATCGCGAACACCAGTTACATCACGATCCCCTTCAACGCAAAGAACAAGGAAGCGGCGCTCGTGCTAGCCAACTTCCTCGAATCACCGGAAGCGCAGTTGGAGAAGGCGAAGCAGACCCGCTCCGGCGATTCCACCGTCCTCGATTTCACCAGGCTCCCGGATGCATCCCGCACCGCTTTCAAGAACATCCCGCTCGATGAGGCGACGATCCCCAGTGCGGAACTCGCGATGCACGCCCTCCCCGAGTTGCCGGCAGCATACGTGGATCGCATCGAGAAAGACTGGCAGGCGAATGTCCTGAAGAAATAAGGACTGAGGACTGAGGACTGAGCGCTCAATCTGGGGTAGCATGCAGTGAGAAAGTTCGCGACAAAGAATGCCATTCCGCTCGCAGAAACGCGGAAGCACGCGCGCATCGTGCGTCTTCCTCAGTCCTCAGTCCTCAGTCCTCAGTCCTTCCCCCGTCCTCCCAATTTTCGGCGTCCGACCGCGTTCCTGCTGTTGCTGCCGAGTCTTGCGGTAATCGGGCTTTTTCTCGTTGGCGGAGTGGGTTTTGCATTTGCGCAGAGTCTCGGCATGTTCGCGCTGCTTGGCGATTCGGAAGTGACGTTTCGCCACTACCGCGATGTGCTGCGCGATCCCGATTTCGGCAGCGCGCTCGTGGTTTCGCTCCGCATCTCGGTCGTCAGCACGCTGATCGCACTGACGATCAGCGTCGGCATGGCGCTGCTGCTGCGCAAACGGCTGCGGGGCGACGGTATCCTCCGCCTGCTTTTTCAACTGCCGCTGCCGATTCCGCATCTCGTCGGTGCGGTCGGGATCACGCTGCTGGTCGCGCAGAGTGGGCTGATTGCCCGCCTCCTCCATGCTGCCGGGTTGCTCACCGAGCGGAG
>JALYXG010000346.1 GCA_030947205.1 Chloroflexota bacterium | reverse complement strand
CCGCCCAAGCGCGGCGACGCGTTCCGGGTAATCGGCAATCGCGTTCGCGCGCTGGAATGCCGCGCCGAAGTCGCTCTTCCACGGGTTGATGACGATGATGCCCGTGCCGGCGAGCGCCCGTTCCAGTTCCTCCATGTATGGCTTCGTGGAAGCCGCGAAGCCGAGCGGTGACGCGAGATAGACCTTCATCTGTCCTCCTCCGTATTGGTGGTGGCGGGCTTTAGCCTGGTGTAGTAGGCTAATGAACCTTCAAACCTTGATTCGGCACGAGAAACACAGGCTGGAAAGCCTGTGCTACCGGTAGCGTAGGCTTTCCAGCCTGCGTCCCCGGATTACCGATGCAGCCAGTTAATGTTCATAAGCCCGCCATCACCGACTCAGCATTTCTGCAAAATGCTGAAGCGAGTCCTCACTCTGTTCCGGCCGCAGTGTACCAGCGATAGATCACTGGTTGTGAACCCGTTTCCTCGGTCGCTCGTTTCTATCTCTGGCGGGCTATCGTGAGGTAACGAGGGGAAGGTCGTGGGAGATGCGGAAAGGGTCGGGGCTGTTCGTGGGGCTGGCGTTGCTCCTCATCGGGCTGGGATGGGCGCTCCCCGCGACACAGGCAGCTTCGTCCTTCGCCCTTCCGGCATTCAAACAGCAATGGGAGGCGGGGGAGGCGATCACGCCGAACTTCTGGGGGCCGCTCGCCAACGCGACAGAGGCGAAGCAAGAGTCGTACAAAGAAGCGACGGACGGCCAACGCACCGTCCAATACTTCGACAAGGGGCGGATGGAGACCACGCGCGGCGCGATAACCAATGGCCTCCTCGCCACCGAGATCGTCACCGGGCGCATCCAACGCGGTGACGCCACCTTCGAGCAGCGCGCTCCACCCGCCATCCCGATTGCGGGCGACCCGGATACCATCGGCGCGACGTATGCGGCGCTCGCGACAAAGGGACAGCAACTGCTCGCGCCTGCTACGGATACCACGAACAGTGGTGCGGCCTCGCTCGCACTTTCCGCGAGCGGCGAGGTGATCGTCAACCCGAAATCGGGCAGTCAGCCGCCCGCATACGCCTTCACCCTCTACGACGACACGACGAAACATAATGTCGCTCGAGCGTTCGCGGACTATCGCGCGCGCGTCGGCCTTGGGGCGATTGGCTACGCGATCAGCGAGCCGTTCGTCGCGATGGTGAAGGTAGCAGGAACGCAGCGAACGGTGCTGATCGAGGTTTTCGAGCGGCGCGTCCTCACCTACACCGCCGACAATCCGGCTGCGTTTCAGGTGGAAATGGGCAACATCGGGCAACACTATTACCAATGGCGATACGGGCCGGGAGGAGCGACGTTGCCATCCGCAACACCGCTACAATCAGCCACCGCGACCGCGACCGCCACGACACCGCCGACCAATCCGAGCGCGACCGCCGCGCCGATCCGTCCCGGCGTTGCACCGACCAACGCGGCATCCTGCCCGATTATCTATCCGGTCAAGGGTCTGACGCAGAGCGGCACAAAGACCTACGACATTCCCGGTAGCCCAACCTATTTCGGCGCGAAACCGGAGATTTGCTTCATCAGCCCCGCCGATGCCGATGCCGCCGGCTATCACGCAAAGAAGCCGTGACATGACGGAACTCGACGCCGATTCCGATTCCGATTACCGCGCGATGCTCGACCGCCGCCTGATGACCCACCCCGATGGCTGGCTGGACGTACGCTCGACGCTCCGGCACTTCGCGCTAATTAACTACGTGCTGCCGCCATCCCGACTGGCGCGCTACATCCCAACGGATCGCTTCGCCATCGCGGAGTTCGACATCGGGGGCGAGCGGCGCGCGATGCTCAGTGCGGTGCCGTTCCTCGATGTGGATTTCCACTTTGCGCACCTCTTTCCCTTCCTGAAGTTCCGATTTGGGCAGACGAATCACCGCGCCTACGTCATCAATAAGGCGACGGGGGAACCGGGTGTCTGGTTCTTCGGCACGACACTCGGCTCCCCGGTCGTCCAGATCGCCCGGACGCTCTGGCGCATCCCGTGGCATCACGGCCGCTATCGGATTGATTGCACGTATGACGCAACGACGCGCCGCTACGACACCTTCCGCTACGCCATCGCCTCCGACTGGTGCAGCGCCCGAATCGCCATCGCGGACACGGGCGCACCAATCGCCCTCACCGAAGGCTTCACGGCGATGGACGCGATGCGCCTGATCCTCACTCATCCCGTAGACGGCTATTTCCGCCGCCTGGACGGCAAACTCGGCACCTATTCCGTCCGCCACGACGCGATGCACGCCACAATTGGTCGCCCAATTGACCTGTATTTCAGCCTCTACGACCGCCTCGGCCTGCTCACGCCCGACGAGATGCAGCGCCCGCACTCCATTTTCCTTTCGCCGGAGATCGCTTTCCAGATTCTGCTACCACCGAAACGGCTTGATTAATCCCCTGTGTTCGTTTCTTTCTTTGCGTCCTCTGCGTCCTTTGCGGTTCATCCCCGGTTTCGATTCCGGCTTCCGCTTACCGTCCTTTCCATTGCGGTTGCCGCTTTTCGAGGAAGGCGCACATGCCTTCCTGCGCGTCGGCGAAGGTGGCGTTGAAGGACATCACTTCCATCGCGTAGTCGTACGCCTGATGCTGCGGCATCTCCAACTGGC
>JALYXG010000345.1 GCA_030947205.1 Chloroflexota bacterium | reverse complement strand
TTCCTGACCGAACAAACGCCCGTCGCGCATGTCCGCGCGATGATGGACGACGAGCGGGGCTACAGCGCGGACACCTATCGGCAGTTCGTGCAGTTGGGGATGCTGCCGTTCCCGGAGACGTACGGGGGCGCGGGGCTGGGGATGGTCGAGCAGGCGATCATCCTCGAAGAAATGGGCCGCATCCCCTATCCGGGGCCGTACTTCGCGACCGTCATTCTCGCCGGGAGCGCCATCATGGCCTCCGGGGATGAGAAGGCGATGGCGCGGTACCTCCCCGATGTCTGCAACGGCGATCTAACGATGACGGTCGCGTTTCTCGAAGATTCCATCGGCTGGGGACCGAACGAAATCGCGCTGACCGCAAAGAAGGACGGCGACGCGTACGTCCTCAATGGCGTCAAGCGGTTCGTCCCATTCGGACACACGGCAGACGTTGTCCTCGTTGCGGCGCGTAGCGGTGGCGGCGACGGCGCGGAGGGCGTCTCGCTGATCGCCGTGCCGCGCGCCGCCGCCGGGCTGCGGGTCGAGAAGGACGGGATTGCCGACCTGACCGAGAAGAGCGCGACGCTCCATTTCGAGAACGTCCGCGTTCCCGTCGAGAATCTGCTCGGCACCGAGGGCGGTGCGTGGCCCGCTGTGCGGACGATGCTCATGCATGCTGCGGTCGGGGCGAGTGCGGAGATGCTCGGGGCGTCCCGCAAGTCGCTCGAAATGTCCACGGACTATGCCAAGGTGCGCAAGCAATTCGGTCAGTTCATCGGCCAGTTCCAGGCCGTCAAGCACAAGTTGGCCGAGATGCTGGTGCTGGTCGAGAACTCACATGGGGCGGTGTACTACGCCGCCTGGGCGCTTGATGCCGACGCGCCGGACGCCGCGCTCGCCGCGTCGGTCGCTAAGTCGTTCGTCAACAACGCATCGCGAAAGGTCTGCGGCGAAGCGATTCAGGTACACGGCGGCATTGGCTTCACCTGGGAGTACGATCTGCACCTGTATTTCAAGCGCGCCAAGTACTTCGAGCCATTGTATGGCGACCTCGAAGAGCATCGCGAGCGCGTCCTCCAGGAAGTCCTCGCCGGTCATATCTCTGGATAGTGGACGAAACCGGGGAGAACCGCAAAGTCGCAAAGGACGCGAAGATCGCTAAGAAATACAAGGATTCGCGTCTGGCGCCTTTCTCACTTTGCGCCCTTTGTGTCCTTTGCGTCTTTGCGGTTCGATCGGTTTGGTTGATTGACGGGAGAACGGAATGAGTACATCGAATGCGGAGCGGACGGTTACGACGGTCGCGGAGTTGAAGGAATTGATCGGGCAGGAGATCGGCGTCAGCGACTGGGTGGAGATCACGCAGGAGCGCGTCAACCAGTTCGCGGACGCAACGGGCGACCATCAATACATCCATGTGGACCCGGAGCGGGCCAAAACGACCTTCTTCGGCGGCACCGTGGCACACGGCTACCTAACGCTTTCGCTCATCCCGTACCTCGGCGGTCTGCGCGCCTCCGGCGTCAAGATCAGTCTCGGGGGGCGGATGGGCGTCAACTACGGCCTCAACCGCGTGCGCTTCATCTCGCCGGTGCGGGTCGGCAAGCGTATCCGCATGCGCTCGAAACTCCTGAATGTCGAGGAGATCGGTGACCGCGCCGTGCAGATGACCAGCGAGCAGACGATCGAGGTCGAGGGCGAAGACAAGCCCGCCTGTATCGCCGAAACGCTGGGGCGGACGTACTTTTAGGATGATGCCGGTAGCCGGGTGCCCTTTGGGCAGATTCAGCCTGCGTCCCTTGGGGTCTGAAATCAGGGACGCAGGCTGAAGCCTACGCTACCAAGTGCGAGACCAATGGCTGTTCGTCTTTCCGGAGGGGATGTGGGGATGACGACGACACCGCAGACACCTTACACGCGTGCTGCGACAGGGACGAATGGGGCGGCGAGTGAGTCAAAAGACTTCACTCGTGCGATGGATGCGTTGTTCCATCCGAAGCGCGTTGCGATTGTTGGTGCAACGCCACGACCGGGGTTCGCGTACAATATCCATCGCTTGATGCTTGCCAATGGCTACAAGGGCGATGTTTTCGGCGTCACGCCGCGCCATCAGGAAGTGCTCGGTTCGCCGTGCTACCCGACGCTCGATGCGATCCCCGGCAGCGTGGATCTCGCGATGGTCGTCGTGCCGAGCAATCTTGTGCTCGATGTACTCGGGCAGGCGGAGCGTGCGGGGGTCGGGGCGGTCAATATCATCACCAGCGGCTTCGGCGAGCAGAGCGACGACGAGGCGCACCGGCGGCAGGATGAGGTGCGGGAGTTCGCCCAGCGAACGGGCATCCGCGTCGTCGGCCCCAACTGCCTCGGCCTGATCAGCACGCCCGCCAGTCTGGTTGCCAAGTCCGGCGCGTACGCCAATGTGCGGCGCGGCCCGATCGGCATCATTTTCCAAAGTGGTCTGCTCGCGTACAGTGTCGTCATCCCGCCCTTGGAGCGGGAATTCGGCTACTCGTACGTCATTACGACGGGCAATGAGGCGGACCTCGACGCGACGGATTTCATGCGCTACTACGTCGAGGACGACGAAACGCGCGTGATCGGCTGCTTCATCGAGCAGTTCCGCGATCCGCAGAAGTTTCTGCGCGTCGCTGAGATGGCGGCGGAGCGACAGAAGCCACTCGTCGTCCTCAAGATCGGGCGGTCGGAGGCAGGCAAGCGGGCGGCACAGGCGCACACTGGCTCGCTTGTCGGATCGGACGCGATCGCCGACGCGATTATGCGGCAGTCTGGTGTTGTTCGTGTCTACAACCTCGATGAAATGATTGAGACGCTGGCCGTTTTTCATGCCAGGCGGCTGCCGAAAGGCCCTGGCCTCGGGACGATTTTCGTTTCCG
>JALYXG010000306.1 GCA_030947205.1 Chloroflexota bacterium | reverse complement strand
GACATCCACTTCGGTCATCTCGTAGGCGCTCGTCTTGCCCTCAACGGTCGCCAGTTCGGCCATCAGGCGATACAGGGCGCGCTGCATTTCGAGGATCGCCGCGCGCACCTCCGGCAGCGTTGCGGTGGCGCGGGCGAGGCCGAGGGCGGCGGACGCCTCATCGAGCGTGCCGTACGCCTCCGGTCGCGGGTCGTACTTCGCTACTCGCACACCGCCGATCAGGCTCGTATAGCCGTCGTCGCCGCGCCCGGTGTAGATTTTCTGCATCTGCTTACCTCCCACTGCCCACCGCCGCGACCATCACCCGATGCCGCTCGCGCGTCGCCGCGCCGTCCGCGAAGGCGTCCGGGTGGAGCAGGCAGGCGAGCAGTTCCGTGCCGTCCACGATGCGCGGGCCGGGGCGAGAAATGTGGGCGTTGCCGTCCATCACGAAGACGCGCCCGTTGCGGACGGCGGGCAGATCGTCCCACCACGGCGGTAGCGGCGCGTCGGCGAGATCGGCACGGGCGCGGGCGGTATCGTAGCCGCACGGCGCGACGACGATCACCTCCGGCGCGGCTTCCCGCAGTTGCTCCCAATGGATCTGCGCGCTCTTTTCGCCGATGACGCCAAGCGTGTCTGTGCCGCCTGCGATGGCGATCATCTCCGGCCCCCAGTGGCCCGCGACAAAGGGCGGATCGAGCCATTCGAGGAGTGCGGCCCGTGGCCGCTCCCGCCCCGCTGTCGCATGATGTACGGCATCGAGCCGCTCCTGGAGTTCGCCGACGGCCATAGCCGCGCGCTCCGGAACCCCGGCAATCGCCGCGACACGCTCCATATCGGCGAAGATGTCAGCGATGCAGCCGGGTTCAAGCGAGACGACGGGCGGCGCGGTCGGCAGGGTGCGAGCAGCGCGCAGCACCTCGGGCAGGGCGATGGAGCAGACCTCGCAGAGCGCCTGCGTGACGATCAGCGTTGGTCGCAGTTCGCGCATCAACACGGCGTCAAGCGCGTACAGCCCCTCACCGCGCGCCAATCGCTCCCGCACGAGCCGGTCCGTCTCGCCGCTCGGCAACCCGGTCGGGATCGCCGCGCTCGTCAGGATCGGTAGCGTGCGGACAAACGGCGGCCAATCACACTCGTGCGAAACACCGACGAGTGCCTCGCCAAGTCCGAGCGCGCAAACGATCTCCGTCGCACTCGGCAGGAGGGAAACGATGCGTGGGAATGCGGCGACCATTGGCGGCCCCTCTCGGATGCACGACGCTGCGGGGAACGATTGCGACGATGTACGGACACCATCGTACCACAGCAGCGCGGCGCGTTACCCGCCTACTTCGGGACGCAGTCTGTCGCCGGCGGTGTCGTCGGGTCGTTGATAAAGGTCGTCATCACCTTCAGGCCGCAGTCGCCGCCGTTGCCGAGGATCGAGTGGCCGATACCGGGAAAGGTGACGAGATACCCCTTGGCCAGCGTTCCGGCGACTTGCTTGCCGTAATCGGGCGGCGTAGCCGGGTCGTTGTCGCTGGAAAGGACGAGCGCGGGTACATTGCTCGCCACGGGCTGCGTTTCGACCGGATTGACAGGCGACACGGGCCACTGGGCGCAGACATCGAAGTACTGGCGGGCATTGGCGAGGAAGATCGCCTGCAACTCCGGCGGCAGCGTCCCGGCGAGGGCAGTAGCACGCTCCCGACTATTGAACGGTACTTCTTCGGAGCAGAGGATGGAATAATACGTGCCGACATTGATGTCAGGCCCGGTGATCCCCAGCGCCTCGATGAGCAGGTTGAGAATCATCGTATCGCCGCGCTGCACCTGCGCAATCAGTCGCGGGATGAGGCTCGTCGCGGTCTTGTCGTAGAACATCTGCGCAACGACTGAGGTGAAACTATAGCCGTCCACGACGACCGGGACGGTCACGCCGCTCTTATTGTCCTTCACCGGCGTCGTGATCGGCTGAGCATTGAGTTGCGCGACGGTCGCAACGTAGTCCGCCTGCAAGGTCGGGTTTTTCGCGTTGCAGGTCACGTCCGCCGCGCACGCCGCGAAGAAGAGCCTGAACGAGCGGTCGAAGTTCGCCCCGTCATCCTCGACAAGGTTCGCCTGGAGCGGGACGGACGAATCGAGCACCGCGCCGCGCACCGCGTCCGGGAAGTCGCGCATCATCGTCAGGGCGACGCGCGTGCCGTACGAGACGCCGAGCAGATCGAGTTTCGCGTAGCCGAGCACGGCGCGGATGTCGTTGAGGTCCGCCGCGCCCTCCGCGCTCGTGTACGCGCCGAGGTTGATCCCCTGCTTCGTCAACCGGTCACGGCAGACAGCAATCGCGGCGATGTCGTGGCTCGCCTTGTCGTCCGGGCTGAGTTGCGCCTGCGCGTCCGCGAGGTCGCTCGCCGTCACTTCCGGGCAGCCGAGATTCGGCTGCGCGAAGCCGACGCCGCGCTGATCGTAGACGATCAGGTCGCGATTAGCCGTCAAGACCGGCAAATCGCCGGACAGGAGGTAGGTGAGTGTGTCACTCACCGCACCGCCCGGCCCGCCCTCGATGTAGACGAGCGGATCCGGCGCGGGATTGGCGGAGGCGCTCTTGAAGACCGCGACGGGCAGTTTAATCGTCGGTCCGGTCGGGTTGCGACGCTGCTCCGGCACGACCGCGAACCCGCATTTCACCGTCTGTCCTTCGATCTGCCCGTCCGGCAGTTTCCACACGCAGGCGGAGGGTTCGAAGCGCGGCGCGGCGCCGCTGTCCGCCGCTGTCGCCACAAATCCTTGTGTCCCTACACCCAGCAGGGAAAGCACGAGGCTGAAAAGGAGCGTCACCGAACCACAGAAACGCGTTGATCGCCGCATTGATTGTGTCCCTTGTTCCAAAAAACCATTTGCCCATGCACCGCTATGGAGGATAACAGATGAGGGGAGAACGACCTAACCCCCGACCCCTTCCTCGCGGGAAGGGGTCGGGGGTTAGGTTCTGCGGTACAGTATCCACCGAACACGCAGACTCGTAGCAGACGGAAGGGAGCGTGGTATGAGCGGGCTACCAACATTCGGCGGGGCGTCGTTGCGGGGGTTGGCGCGGCTGCGCGATGCGAAGCGGCGGCGAGCCTCATCGTGGGATCGGACGGGCGGCAACCGAGATTTCATCTCCATCGCGCCGGGCGAGACGGCGACGCTCGCCGACATCGTGGGCGCAGGCAGCATCACGCACCTCTGGTTCACCATCGCCTCGGACGATCCGCTCCATCTGCGCAATCTCGCCCTGCGGATGTACTGGGATGGCGAGGCGACGCCCTCCGTGGAAACGCCGGTCGGCGACTTTTTCGGCATGGGCCACGCGATGACGCGCAACTTCGCTACGCCGATGCTCGCGATGAGCCCGCAGGACGGCAAGGGCCTCAATTGCTACTTCCCAATGCCCTTCGCCGACGGCGCGCGGATCACGATCACGAACGACGGCCCGGTCGTCTGCCGCTCCTTTTATTTCTACGTGGACTACGAGGAATACACCGCCCTGGAGGATGGCCTGGGCCGCTTCCACGCGTGCTGGAACCGCGAAAATCCAGCGCAGGCCGAGCCGCATCTACCCGCAAGTGGGGACCCGGAGTCTGACGGCAAGAACCTCACCGGCGCGGGAAATTATCTCATCATGGAAGCGACGGGCAAAGGGCACTTCGTCGGCTGCCACCTCGACTACGACAATGCCCACGCCTTTGACCCGACGCAGGAGGGGGCCGGGCTGGCGCCGGACTGGTCGTGGTATGGCGAGGGCGACGACATGATCTTCATTGACGGCGACGAATTGCCAACCCTCACCGGCACCGGCACGGAGGATTACTACGGCTGCGCGTGGTGCCCGTCGGAGTTCTATGTTGCGCCGTATCACGGCATCCTGCTGCCTGGCGCG
>JALYXG010000304.1 GCA_030947205.1 Chloroflexota bacterium | reverse complement strand
CCTGTCCAACCTGTCGGCGGTTTTCCGGGGCCTACCTGCATCATCTGTACCGGACGAAAGAATTGCTCTGGTACCGACTGGCGACCATGCACAATCTCTGGTTCATCCTGCGGCAAATGGACGAGATTCGCGCTTCCATCCTCGACGGCACGTTCGTGTCGCGGCACGCGGCGTTTCGCGTGCGGTATCGGACGGCGGATCGCGGCGCGGCAGGGCAGGTTCATGCGGAGTTTGTGCGGAGCCGGAACGCGCGACCTGTCGTTTGACCGTGCCGCGCACGCTCCGTACAATATCGCGAGACGCGTGCGAACGTACGTACACACAGGTGAGGGCAAAAGGGATCGGTATGGGCACGAATCTGCATCTTCCACAACCCGATACAGGCTCATCGCCGATGCTCACTTCGACGCCTCGCTCCGCGCACGCCCAGATGCGGAGCGCGTGGCGCGTCCTGCTGGTCAGTTTCGCCTGCTTCTCGCTCCTGGCGGTGGGTGTGACGGCGGGATTGACGACCTATCGCGCGAATGCGACCAAGCCGCGCGGCGGGAATGTCCGCCAGATCGCCACTGGGAATCAGGCGCAGGTCCGCTCACGGCAGCAGTCATTCTGGCATGATCTCGTAGAAGGGAGCGCAATCGGCGAGGGCGACACGATCCGCACCGGCGACGACACGCACATG
Source organism: Chloroflexota bacterium (assembly GCA_030947205.1). Lineage (GTDB taxonomy): Bacteria > Chloroflexota > Chloroflexia > Thermomicrobiales > JALYUS01 > JALYUS01. Next base: position 10,648 of record JALYXG010000304.1, on the reverse strand, counting down.
ACGGTCTTGCTGTTCGACGATTCAACGGTCGAACTCTCCGCGAATACCGAAGTCACCTTTGCCCAATTACGCGCCTCACAGTACATCGCCGCGAACGCAGCCATCCAGTTGCAGCAGGACTATGGCTACTTGATCGTCACGGCGAACGCCAATTCGGCATTCGACCGTGTCGCGGTCAATGTGCGAACGCGCGGCAGCACGATCGAGGCGCGACAGCGGGGCACGCGTTTCCGCGTGCTCGTGCTGCCCGGCCAACAGGATGATCCGGGGCGGGTGGATGTGTCGGTGTTGGACGGGCCGAATGTGACCGTCGAGGGGGCCGGACAGCGCGTGACGGTCGCGAACGGGCAGCAGACGATCGTCGCCGTCGGCGCTGCGCCCACCGCGCCGTCTGTGAAGCAGCGAGAACTCGTTGAAAACGGTAACTTCCAGTTGGGCGCGAATGCTCGCGACCGGATGCCGAATCACTGGGAGGGCTATGCTGATGACGGCGGAGACGGGGCGGGCACACGGGCAAGTGCGGAGATCGTTCCTGAAACAATTCGTGGGCAACCCGTCAATGCGGTGCATTTCGTTCGCGCGGCCGGCAATGTGGACAGCGACCTGATCGGTATCCGGCAGCCGCTCGCCTTCAGCGAATTGAGCGAGTATGACTCGGTCGTCCTGAGCGCGGATGTCAAGATTATCAGTCACAGCCTGTCCGGCGGCGGCGCGCTCGGCTCCGAATACCCGGTCGTATTTCTCGTCCGCTACGTTAGCGCGAAGAACGACCCGATTGAAGCCGGTCGGGCCTTTTACGTCCAGAACGATGACGGCAACCGAACGGCGACGAGCGTGCTGCAGGGCACGCAGATCAAGCCGGGCGTCTGGGCGGAAACGTTTCACTGGGACTTGAAGCAGGCCTACCCTGTACCGTACAAATTGGTGAGCATTCAGGTATACGCGTCGGGCCACGATTACGACGCGTTTATCGCCAACATCTCCATCGTTGCGAAGTAACCGCAACCGAGGCGTGGGAGGAAGAAAGGCCGGTTTGATGAGTTCAATTGCGGTGATCGGCACCGGATACGTCGGTTTGATTACCGGTGCCGGGTTCGCGGACCTTGGGAACGATGTGGTGTGCGTTGATATTCTCGAAGAGAAAATTGCCAAACTCCGCGCTGGTGTGATGCCCTTTTTCGAGCCGGGCCTCGAGGAATTGACGCGTCGAACTGCGTCTGCCGGTCGCCTCACATTTACGACCGACTACGCAACGGCGATCCCTGCCGCAGATTTCGTTTTCATTACCGTGGACACGCCGCCGACCGGCAACGGCAAGGCGGACATGAGCCGCGTCGAAAATGCCTCGCGCAGCCTCGCGCCGCATTTGCGGGGGCGGACGATTATCATTAACAAGAGCACGATGCCGATTGGCAGCGGTGGGTTCGTATCGCAAATCATTCGTGAGTACGCTCCGCACGGCGCCGATTTTGCGGTCGTTTCCAACCCGGAATTTCTGCGCGAAGGCTCCGCCGTGCGCGATGTCCGCGAGCCGGATCGGATCGTCCTCGGCGGTGACGACCCGGTAGCGGTGGACGCGGTCGCGGGACTGTATGAGGCGGTGAGCGCGCCGATTGTCAAGACCGATCTGCGGACGGCGGAGATGATTAAGTATGCCTCGAACGCCATGCTCGCGACGCGCATTTCGTTCATCAACGAGATCGCCGCGATCTGCGAGGAGTTCGACGCCGATGTGCGTGTCGTCGCCCGTGGCATGGGGTTGGACAATCGGATCGGCCCGAACTTCCTGGAGGCGGGCATCGGCTTCGGCGGCTCCTGCTTCCCAAAGGATGTCAAAGCGCTGGCGTACATGGCCGCCGAAAAAGATTTGCATCCGCAACTGTTGAACAGCGTACTGGACATCAATCAGGATCAGCGCGGCCGGTTCGCCCGCAAGGTTGTCGAGCATCTCGCGGACCCGGCGGCAAGCACGGTCGGTGTTTGGGGGCTGGCGTTCAAACAGGACACGGACGATATGCGTGAAGCGCCCTCCGTGGACATTATCCGCTGCCTGCTCGACAGTGGTGTGCGGGTGCGGGCCTATGACCCCGCCGCGATGCCGGTCGCGCGGGGCCTACTGCCGGACGTCGTGTACTGCAATGATCCGTATGATGCGGCACGGGGCACGGATGCATTGCTCCTGCTCACACCGTGGAACGAGTTCCGCCAGGCGAACATGGAACGCGTTTTCGAGGCGATGCGGCATCCGACCGTCCTCGATGGGCGCAACATGTACGACCGCCGCGAGATGGAGGCGATGGGTTTCACCTACGTCGGCGTTGGACGCTGACGGGTTGGGCGCGCTCATCCCTCCGGCCGATCCGCGTCTCGCTGTCGGCGTTGATGTCGTAGAGATCGCGCGCGTTGCGGCGACGGTCGCGCGGTATGGCGAGCGATTCCTCGCGCGGGTGTACACTGCGGACGAGCGCGCGTATGCCGCCGGTCGGGCATCGGCGCTCGCTGTCCGGTTTGCCGCCAAAGAAGCGACGGCGAAGGCGCTCGGCACGGGTATTGGCCCCGTCGGATGGCGGAATATCGAGATTCGCAACGACGCCGCCGGGAAACCAACAGTCATCTTGCACGGCGCGGCAGCGATGGTCGCGCGCCGTGCCGGGTTCCTGGAGTGGCAGGTGAGCGTCACGCATAGCCGGGAAACGGCCACGGCATGTGTCGTCGGGTTCCGCCCTTGAATGCCCGCGCGGTGCGGGTTCCGAAGAAGATCGAGGAGAAAGACGAGATGCGCGTTGTCACGGCAGCGGAAATGCGTTCACTGGAGGAAGCGGCGTTCGCGCGTGGGGTCGAGGCGCCCGCGCTGATGCAGCAAGCGGGCGCGGGTGTCGCGCGCGTGATCCGTGAGATAGTCGGAATCGGAGTCGGAGTTGGAAGCGGAGTCGGTCACACTGGTGCGCGCATCGTCGTATTGCTCGGGCCGGGAAACAACGGTGGCGATGGCGTCGTAGCGGCGCGCACGCTGGCGAGCGACGGCTTCCATGTCTCGGTGTGGTCGCTCACTCCGCGTGCGGACGCAGAAGGCGCGAACCACCAGGGGCTTTCGGCGCTCGAATCGGACGATGCGCTGCGCGCGGCGCTCGGCGAGGCGGACATCGTCCTCGATGCGATCCTTGGTACGGGCGCGCGCCCCGGCCTACCCGCGAACATCGCCGCTGTAACAAAAATGGTCAATACGGTGACGCCGCGCGCGGCGCGCGTGGTCGCGTTGGACATCCCGACGGGTGTGGACGCGACGACAGGCGAGGCGAGCGATGACGCGATCATCGCCCATGTGACGGCAACGCTCGGCTCGCCGAAGCGTGGCTGCCTCGTGCCGCCGGGGAGCCGGTATGCAGGCCGCATCGTTGTCGTGGACCTCGGATTGGGCGAGCCGAGCGATGCGGGGCCGCGCATGACGACCGACGACGATGTGCGCCAGCGTATCCCGCGCCGCCTCGCCGATGCGCACAAGAGCGACTGCGGCACGCTGCTCGTCGTCGCAGGTGCGGTGACGTATGTAGGCGCGCCGGGATTCGTGGCGGAAGCGGCGATGCGTGCGGGCGCGGGGCTGGCGACGATGGCGGTGCCGCGCGCCATCGCCGGGACGGTCTCCTCCGCCGTCCGGGAAGCGACGCTCGTGCCGCTGCCAGACGACATCGAGCGGGCGGGGAAACTGCTGCGTGAGTGGATGCAGCGGTTCACGGCGGCGGTGATCGGCCCCGGTCTCGGTCGTGAGGAGGAGACGGAGCATTTCCTCGCCCGCCTGCTCGGTATCGGCGAGGCGCGCGCCCGCCCGCAACTTGGGTTCGGCGGCACGTCGCAGTCGGCGTCGCGCGATTCGATCTTGCCGGGGTCACTACCACTGCTGATTGACGCGGATGGTTTGAACTGGCTTTCGGGTGTCGAGCGGTGGTGGGAGCAGATCAGCAATCCGACGATCCTCACTCCGCATCCGGGCGAGATGGCGCGGTTGACGAAGCGTGAGCCGGCTGAGATCAAGCGCCAGCCGTGGCAGATCGCCACCGAGTTCGCTGATCAGTGGCAGAAGGTCGTCGTCCTCAAGGGTGGCCCGACGATTGTTGCCGCGCCGGGCGGTGCGCTCTGGGTTGCGCCGGGCGGTAACCCGGCGCTCGCGACGGCGGGGACCGGCGATGTGCTCGCCGGCATCATTGGCGGCTTCCTCGCGCAGGGGCTGAGTCCGCTCGATGCGGCGATTTGTGGCGTGCATGTCGGCTCGCGCGCCGCAGAGCGGGCGGCGGATGCTGTCGGCGTCTACGGCATGGTTGCGCCCGATCTCTTGCCGCATATCGCGTATGCGATGCGCGATATCATGGGTGTCTGAATCGTGGTGCAACGAGCTACCGAGGGGGCCGATTCCGATTCTGATTCCGACTCCGACTGTCGGCGTTCGTTCGTGTCGGTGGATCTCGGCGCGATCACTGGGAATGTGCGTGCGATACGCCGCCTGCTCCCGCCCATTTGCGCCTTCGGAGCGGTCGTCAAGGCGGACGGCTATGGGCACGGGGCGGCGCCGGTCGCGCGGGCGGCGTGTGCGGGTGGCGCGTCGTGGCTGCTCGTCGCGACGGTTCCCGAGGGTATCGCACTGCGGCGTTCGGGCCTCGCGGACACGCCCATCCTCGTCCTTGGCCCGATTGCGGCAGACGAAATCGAAGACCTGATTGGTGCGGCGCTTGTTCCAACGATTGATTCCGCCGCGCCTCTCGCCCGGATCGCGGCGGTCGCGCGCCGTGAAGACCGCGCGCCCTATGGCGTGCATGTGAAGATTGATACGGGCCTGAATCGGTATGGCGTCGCCGCGCCACAGGCCGTCGCATTCATGCGGTCACTCCATGGTGTACCGGGCATCGTCGTAACGGGCGTCTCTACACACTTCGCGACGGCGGACGTTGTTGCCGATCCATTCCTGCGCGAACAAGAAGCACGATTTGCCGCTATTCTCTCCGCGCTGGAACGGGAAGGTATCAGGCCGCCCGTCGCGCACGCCGCGAACTCAGGCGCGGCGCTCCAGGGCATTGGCTGCCGGGAGATGGTACGCGTCGGCATCGCGCTCTACGGCATCCCGCCCGCGCCGGGTTTCCCGATGCCCGATGGTCTCCGACCCGCGATGGCGATCCACAGCCGGGTGGCGCGCGTCTTCGATCTCGCAGAGCGGGATGCCGTCGGGTATGGCCGGAGCTTTGTGGCGCCGCGACCGATCCGCGCGGCCCTCGTCCCGGTCGGCTACGCGGATGGATTGCCACGGTCGGCGTCGAACCGGGGGCATCTGCTGATCGGTGGACGCCGTTGCCCACTGATCGGCAACGTCTCGATGGATCAGTGCGTCGTCGCGCTGCCCGACGATCTGACGGTTTCGGTGGACGATCCGGTCGTTGTCGTCGGTCGGCAGGGTAAGGAGGAGCAAACGATCTCGATGCTCGCGCTGGAGGCGGGCACCATCGCGTATGAGGTCGCGGTGCGCTTTGGCGCGCGGATGCGGCGCGACTATGAGTAAGCGACAGAAATAGGGATCATCACATCTCTTTCGGTTCCTTTGTCCAATGTTGTATACTGTAGACGAACGTACGGCTGTATCCGGTGTGGGGATGAGGAACAACGCAATGACGACCGTACTGATCGTCGAGGACAACGAGCGGAACATGCGCTTGATGCGTCTCTTGTTGCGCCCGCTGGGATACAACCTCCTCGAGGCGGTAGACGGGCGCGAAGCCCTTGACACGCTCGAAAGCACGACGCCGGATATTATCCTCGTGGATATTCAACTCCCAGATGTGGACGGGTTGGAAATCACCCGCCGTTTGCGCAAGCAGCCGCGCTTCGCTACCACGCCAATTGTCGCGCTGACCGCGTATGCGATGCCGGGTGACCGTGAGATGTTTTTGCGTGCCGGCTGCACTGGGTACGTCGCGAAACCGATAGACACGCGCGCCTTCCCGGACATTATCGCGTCGTACTTGCACGCGGTCACGACCGCACTGATGCCCGAAGGGACGCCGCCGGAATGACCGCTGTCAATGACCGCCTGACGGCCGAGTCGCAGGCCGACATTGACCGGGTCGCCGCGTGGATTGACGGCCACGGTGACCTGTGGCGTCAATGGAACGAGATGTGGCAGGGCGCAACCGGGTGTTCGCTGCGCGTCGTGGGCGCGGACGAGGCGATGCGTGGGATCGCGGCGCCTATCGCCGGTGGGGGGCAAACCTTCGCACGCCTCGGCAGTGCGTCGGCGGACGAAGGGCACGAACCCCTGCTGCGATCCATCGCCGGACTGATTGGCGACTCCCTGGCGATGGAGACCGAACTGAACACGATGACCGACGAGTTGGTGGACTCGTACGATCAACTGACATTTTTGTACGAAATCGCGCGGATGCTCTCGACGACCTCGACGCTCGCCGAGGCGCTCACCGCCCTGCTGGGACAGGCGCGTCACATTATCGGCGCCGATGGCGGCGCGATCGTCGTCGAGCAAGCCGAAAAGCCGCTTCTTGTGCTCGTGGACGGCGCGACGCCCGGCGAAGATTTCATCATCGCCGCACATCGCGCGGTGACGCGCGCGGATCGCCCGCTCGTCGCTAACGATACGGCGGCGGTCGCGGCAACGGTGAATGCTGCTGCGGATGCGGTCACGAGTATCGTCGTTGCACCGATCGTCACGCCGCAAGGAACGGCGAGCGCGGCCTGTTTCGGCGCGACGAAACTCGATGGGTTCACTGCTGGGAATCGAAAGCTGATGCAGGCGGTGGCGGAGCAAACGATTGCCATCGCCGGGCAGTTCGCGCTCCAGGAAGAACAAATTCGCCGCAGCCGCCTAGCCCGCGATCTGGAGTTGGCGGCCCAGATTCAGACCGCACTGCTCCCTGGTGCGTTCCCGGCGCAGCCACGGGTCTCACTCGTCGCGACGATGGTCCCGGCGAGCGAGGTTGGCGGTGACTTTTATACGCATCCCGATGATCGGGCCGAAGATGACGACGTTTTGGCGCTGGCCATCGGCGATGTCGCGGGGAAGGGCGTCGCGGCCGCGCTCATCACGACGGTCTGTTTGAGCGCGATGCGCGCGGAGATGCGGCATGTCGCGTCGCCCGCCGATGCGCTCCGGTCGGTGCAGGGATTCGTTCAGGATGAACTGTCGCGCATTGATTCATTCGTCACCTGCATTCTCGCGACGTACGACCCGCGCACGCGCCGTCTGGAGTATGCGAATGCCGGGCACACGGCGATTCTCCGTTGGTGCAGCGGCGAGCGGAAACTGGAAGCGCTCGGTGCGACGGGGTTGCCGCTCGGTGTGGATATTGGCATCGGTGTGGACAATGCGGCGGTGACGCTCGATGCGGGCGATTTGCTGCTGTTTTACACGGACGGTGTGACTGAAGCGGCCGCTCCAGACGGCGAATTGTTCGGGGACGACCGCTTACGCACCCTGCTCGCCGAGTGCGCCGATCAGGAGCCAAGCCGAATTCGAGACACGATTCTCGCGCAAGTGCGGGCATTTGCCCCGGTCCAGCGCGACGATATCACACTTCTACTTCTAAAAGCGGAGGCGTGAACCGATGCCCGCACGCGAGTTCACGTTTGTGTTTCCCGCATCGTTGCACTACCTGACCGCCGTGCGCCACACGGTGCAAGCATTCTGCGTTGACGTGCTCGACTCGGAAGCGTTCGAGGAGCAAGTCTACCAGTTGCAATTGGCAGTGTCCGAACTGGCGACGAATATCATCAAGCACGCATATCGCGACCGCGCGCCTGGCACTATCGAGATACGCGGACATGGCGTGGGCGATGTCGTGATCCTCGAATTCTTCGACACGGGCAACGCGTACGAGAAAAAGACACCGAAACTGCCCGATTTGGCAGACCTCGCTGAAGGCGGGTACGGTTCGTTCATTATCCAGCAGTGTGTTGACGATGTAACCTACGATCAGGCCGATGGGCGCAATCATTGGCGGCTGGAAAAGCGCTTCACAGGAAAGTAGGACGACGAGATGGATGTCACCGTCACGGTCGAAGAGGGCGTCGCGATCATCGCGATGGACGGGCAGCTCGACGCACTGTCCGCGCCGCATGCAAAAGAGGCCTTTCGTGAATACGGCACGGGCGAGTACCACGCGGTCGTGGATCTCGGGAAAGTTTCGTTTATAGACTCGTCCGGCCTCGCGTCGCTCATCTCGGGGCTGAAAACCTTCCGGGCGCAAGGGAAACAGTTTCGGTTGGCGGCGGTGCAGCCAAATGTGCGCCAGGTGTTGACACTGACGATGCTCGACCGCGCGTTCGATATTACGCCGGATGTGCAGACGGCCGTGAGTTCCATCGGCGCGTAGTGTATGGGGTGAATGGGGGCCGCGTGGCGAAGGTGCTGGTCGTAGACGATAACCCGGTCAACCTGCGTGTTTGTCGGCTTATTCTGGAGCGGTACGGTCACGCGGTCGAGACGGAAACAAGCCCCGTCAGCGCCCTGACCCGCATGGAGACGCAGGTGCCCGACGTTCTGATCACTGATCTGATGATGCCGGTGCTCGACGGCATCGAACTGACGCGCCAGATTCGCGCGCTGCCGACGGGTAAAGTGTTGCCGATCATCGTCCTGACGGCGCGGGGGGAGGGATCGGATCAGGATCGGGCGATGGAGGCGGGCGCGACCTATTTCCTCACTAAGCCCGTCAGTTCCGGCGCGCTCACATCGGCAGTGAATGATGCCTTGATGTCACCGACGACTGACAAATGATCGGTGCGGCTCGGCGTGACTGCGTTTCTTGCAACTGATGCCTGCGCTAAGTAGGTGCAGGTAAGTTCGCGAAAGTCGGGTATGCTGCGGGGAGGAGGTGCGCTATGGAAGAACCCGTTCTGACCGTGATCCCTGTCACACCCGAACAACGGGTTGCTGTCGCGGCGATGCTCCGACAATCCACGCTGCCGCCGCGCCTGCGTGAGCGATTGGAGATGGTCAAAGCCGCCAGTCTCGGTGCCGATTGGGAGGCGATCGCCGCGTGGAGTGGGCGGACAGCGCGCACTGTGCGCTATTGACTCAACCGATTTGGGGCGGGCGGGATCGCTGCCCTCGCTGATGCGCCGCGCCCCGGTCGTCCGCTCACTGCTGATGCCGCTTACCATGTTGCCCTCGATGACCTCGTCGATCGTGATCCGCGGGCGCTCGGTCTGCCCTTCGATGCGTGGACCTCGGCGCGCTTGAGCGCCTATCTCGTGGAAATGACCGGGGTACGGATCACCCCGGGATGGATGCGCGTCCTGCTCGCACAGCATCGTTTGCGGTGCGGACGCCCGAAACACACGCTCGATCATTTGCGTGATCCCCAAGCAGTGGCGGCATGCGAAGCGGCGATTGCCGCAGCGGAAAAAAAGGTGGCGCAAGCGCCGGAGCGATACGAACGCCGCTATCAGGATGAGACGCATGTTGAGACGAATCCGTATTTAGCCAAGCAGTGGCATCGCATCGGGAAGCAGCAACGGATCGCCTCGGTTGGGGTAAACCGACGGGTGACCGTTTTCGGCAGCAAGGAGAGTCGGGGACGCGGGCGGGTCGAGGTGGTCTGTGGCGGACAGGACAGCGCGTGCTTCGCACAGTATCTCACGGCACTCGAGCAACAGCACATGGCGACGGGGCGAGAGGTTTTTCTCGTCCTCGACCATGCTTCCTGTCACACGAGCAGGGCAAGTGAACGGGCATTGGCAGCACGCATGGCATGGTTGCACTTGATCTGGCTGGCGAAATACAGCCCACATTTGAATAAGAAGGAGCGCGAATGGCGGTATCTGAAGCGGGACGTGCGTGGGCATCTCGCGCGCGATCTGCGGAGTTTCGTGGATGAGATCGTGGACGGATTGGATCGATTAGGAGGCGAAGAGCGACTGATTATTGATGCTGTACCGCAATGATTCTTGGACGGTCATCGGAAAGCGGCGACCGGAAGGAAGGCGGGACGGCCGGTCGGGGCGAAGGACAGCCGTCCACGCAAGCCGTACACCAAACACGCGAACTTACCTGCACTACTTAACTGCGAAGGTCCTTCAGCGTTAATCATAGGAACGCGTGATGGCGCGAGCTACCGCCGTTCGATCGCTCCATCAATGGCGCGGGCGTGCTCCATCGCTTGCAGGGCGGGAGTGTCGGCGAGGGCGTCGTCCGCGCCGGTGATGAAGACCTGGCTGGCGTCGCCCGCCGCCGTCACCCGCTCGATGACGTAGGCGCGATGGACGGGATCGAGTTCGGACAGGATGTCGTCGAGCAGGGCGATGGGTGGGTCGCCGCTTTCTTCGGTCATCACGGCGACCTCGCCGAGTTTCAGGGCGAGGACGGCGAGGCGCTGCTGGCCGCGCGAGCCGTATGCCGCGATCGGCATGCCGCCGTGCAGGATCGTGATGTCGTCGCGGTGCGGGCCGACGACGGAGACGGCGCGGCGGTGCTCCTCCGCGCGCCGCTCCTGCAACGCCTGGGCGAAATCCCGTGCGGCGATGCTTTCCGCCTCGTCCAGCGATGCGGGCGTTTGCCGCATCGTCATGCTCGGCGCGTAGGCGACGGTCAGCGGCCGGTTGCCTTCGGTGAGCGCGACGAACGCCGCCTCGGCGTGTTCGGAGAGGCGACCGA
>JALYXG010000294.1 GCA_030947205.1 Chloroflexota bacterium | reverse complement strand
GGCTACGCCCGCCTGGGTCGCCTTGACGGTGGCGAGGAAGTGCGCCGTCTGGTCGGGGAAGGTCTGCCAGAAGGTGACCGTCTCATTCGGGCGGAAGTTGCGCGCCGTCAGGAGGAGGTAGTCGCTGCTGAAGAACGAAGGCAGCTGCGGGAAGGTGGCGTTGGCGACCGCCTGCGACGCGCCGACGTACGAGACCGTCAGAGTGCCGATGCTGCTCTGCGCGGAGATGTTCCCCGGCAGCAGGAGGAATGAGCCGGTGAGGTAGTAGTTGGATTGCGCCTCGCCCCGGCAAGTGAAGGTATGCAGGCCGGTGGGGAACTTGCCGGTCAGCAGGTCGAGTTGGAGGATCGCCGCGCCGCCATCGTCGGCGACGAGGGTGGAGAGGCCGACAGCGGTGCCGTCCGGATAGGTGTCCCAGAAGGCGACGAGTTCACCGGGGATCAGGCCGTTGCAGGCGATGTCCACGTTCGGGTTGTCCGAGACGCCGCTGGGGGCGAGCTGGGGATCAACCTGCTTGGCGCTGGTCTTGTGGCCGATCGTCGTGAAGACCGCCAGCGTGCCCGTTGTCGTGATGTCGCCATCGAGCCTGCCCGGCGGGCCGGGCGGGACGATCGTAAAGGACGCGGTCGCTTTCTGCAGGCTGACGCGGCCGACCGCCGTGACGGTGTAGCGCCCATACCCCGGGACGCCGGTCGCGAACGCTTCGGGAAGCAGGAAGATCGTGCTGGTAAACTGGACATTGTCGGTCCTGCTGCCGGTCGTGGAGGGGTAGGCCTGACCGAAATCCACCTCAAAGAAGACGCCGCCCGTCCCGTCCGCGAGCGTCTGGTCGCTCTGCGGGCAGCAGCCATTGCCCTGGCTGTTGATGATAGGGAAGACCCGACCATCGGGGAAGGTGATGTAGACGCTGACCAGTTCGCCGGGGCCAAAGCCGGCACCGACGAACTGCTCCGACCCGTTGGCGCCGATCTCGGTCCGGGTGGTCTGCGACGAATCGGTGTTGACGGTGATGGTGGTATCGCTCGCCCGCAGTGTCGCCCCGGTCGTCGCTGCTGCTGTGGGGACGGTCAACAGCGCGGCGATAAGCATCGCCATGCCGAGATACCAGAGAAATCGTGTTCGCTGCATGGTTGTTCCTCCATCCTCCGGTCGAACGCCAACAACCAAGGCCGTAAATCAGCCCGTTGGCGCCATGTTTGTGTCCTCAAGCGGTGAGCGCGCACCTGCCCGCCGTCCGTGCTCTCTATCTTTTCCCGCTCACATCACGCGCTGATAGCGTTCGTACGTATGGTCCGAACAGTTAATCAAAGAACGAATGAGGTGTCAAATGGTTACGAATAAGCCATATATCTGTCTTATTCAATCTATGTGTATTCACGCCATTGTTTTGATAATGGGTCAACTAGGCATAATCTGATCCCTGTGTTTGCCTCTCCCGGTCCCGCGATCAGGAAACGTGCAACCGTGACGGGTATGAAGGGGGTATACTGCGGCGCGATGATTGTACGTACGATGGGACGGCACACAGGATGAATCAGCGGTGGCGGCGAATGATCGTCGCGGGGGTGACAGGCTTCGCGATGCTGGCGATGATCGCGCTCGTCCTCGGTGTCACGCTGCGTGGTCGCGGCGGGTCACCGGTCGCTCCACAGCAGGACACCAACCCGACGGGCCGCGAAACGCCGCGCAGCGGGTTCCCTGCCTTTCCGAAAATCCCGACCGCGACGCCCGGCCCGTCGCCAACGCCGCTCCCCGCCCCGCCGCGCGGCACGATCGTCTACGAGCGGGGCGGCACGATCTACCTGCTCGTGCTCGGCGGTCAGGAGCGGACGCTCGTTCCCGCCGGGAATCAGCCGAAGATCGCACCGGATGGCGCGCGCGTCGTCTATATCGGGCGAGCCGGGGGTGCAGGGAATGAATTGCTCGCCGTGGACACGCGGACGCGCCAAATCTCCCGCATCACGGACAAAGCGCGCGACCCTGCCCTACCCGCCTGGTCGCCGGACGGCCAGCGCGTCGCCTTCCGCGCGGCAGCCAACGGCACAACGGAGATCTTCGCGATCAATGTCGACGGCACGAACCTTCAGCAGGTGACGCACGGTCAGACGCCGACCGATGGCGCGACACAACCGTCGTGGGCGGCGGATGGCGCGACGATCTACTACAAAAATCAGGGCGACGGCGCGTTCTACCGCGTCCCGGCGGCGGGCGGCGCGCCGACACGCATTCGCGCCAC
>JALYXG010000289.1 GCA_030947205.1 Chloroflexota bacterium | reverse complement strand
ATGAGGTATTGCAGGGAGTGAAAACGCGCGGTATACTTTGGGGTGAACTCGTGCGCTGACGGCAACGTGGGTTCTGGGACCCACGTTTTTCATGCGTGAAAGCAGGGGAACCAACGGATGTATGCCGGGGGTTTCCACTGCCGTCAGCGCGCGGAACCACCCGTGCAAAACTGTTGCGGGCAAGGGAATACAAAGCGGGTGGCAGGCGATCAACGCCGCCCGCACGAGGAAGGATGACCAGCAATGAAAAGTGATCTGTATACCGCGATTGCGGAGTTGGCCGCCGAGCGGAATATGCCGCGCGAGGTCGTTACCAGCGCGGTCGAACATGCCTTGAAGACCGTCTACAAGAGGGCGCGGGGCATCGAGGAAGATGACAACGTCCGCGTCGAATTGCACCCGGACACGGGCGCGATCACGATTGTCGTGGACAAAGAGGTCGTCGCGGACGACGAGGTGGAAGACCCGCAGCGCCAGATGGGCGTCAGCGAGGCGCGGCAACTTGACCCGGAGAATGGCGCGATTGGTCGCGTGGTCACGGTGGATGACACGCCCAAGGATTTCGGGCGGATCGCGGCGCAGACGGCCAAGCAGGTCGTCATGCAGAAGATCCGCGAGTCCGAGCGCGAGCGCGTCTACAGCGAATACCGCGACCGTGTCGGTGAGTTGATTAACGGCGTCGTCCAGCGGGCGGACAACAAAGCGGTGATCGTGGACCTCGGCAAGGCTGAGGCGGTGATGCCCGTGCGCGAGCAGGTGCCCGCCGAGCGGTATCGCAACGCCCAGCGCCTGAAAGTGCTGCTGCTCGAAGTGAATGCCTCGACGGACAAGGGGCCGCAACTGATCGTTTCCCGCGCGCACCCGGATGTCGTCAAGCGACTGTTCGAGATCGAGGTGCCGGAAATCTACTCCGGCGCGGTCGAAATCAAGGCGATCGCGCGCGAGGCGGGTCTGCGGACCAAGGTCGCCGTGATCGCGACGCAGGACAATGTGGACCCGGTCGGCTCGTGCGTCGGCGTGCGCGGCGTGCGCATCCAGAACATCGTCACCGAACTTTATGGTGAGAAGATTGACGTCGTCGAGTGGAGCAGCGACACCGCGACCTTCATCACCAAGGCGCTCTCGCCGGCGAAGGTGCTTTCCGTCAACCTCGATGAGGCGGACAAGATCGCCCGCGTCATCGTGCCGACGGATCAGATGAGCCTCGCGATCGGCAAGGAAGGGCAGAATGCCCGCCTCGCCTACAAACTGACGCACTGGAAGATTGACGTCAAAGATACCGAGGCGCTCAAGGCGCAGGGCGATGACCTGATTGACAAGGCCCGCGCCGCCGCACTCGCCGAACGGCCCGATGCCTTCATCTCGCTCGGTCGTCGCCCGACGATGGTGCTCGCCGATGGCACGATCGTCATGGACGACCGCACCTTCGGCCCGCTGCCGGACGAGTTGATCGGGCGCAGCGTGGATGTCGAGCAGATGCCGGACCGGCTCGACATCTTCTACGAGCGCAATCTTGTCGCCGCATACTCGATGGACGGCACGTCGCTTTCGCTGACGGACGCCGCGCCCGCACCGGCGATGACTGGGGCGATTGTCGCGCCGACCGGCACGACGACCGGGCAATCCCGCGTCGTGCGCGGCGACGGCACGTTCACCTTCAATAGCGAGTTCTATGGCCCGCTCTCCGCGAACTACATCGGCGGCCGCGTGATCGTGCGCCAGGAGGACGATCAGGTGATCGTCACGGACGAGGCGGAGAATCAGATCGCCACCTACGCGGTACACCATGGTTAACGCCTGAGCGGGAGGATACCCCTATGACCGCTGAGGCGATTCATGAAGCAACCGAGGTTCCCCCCTCCCCCGCTGCGGCAGGGGAGGGGGCCACTCCCCATCCCCGCAAGAAGCGCAAGGGGCTGAAACCCGGCCACATCCCGCAGCGGACTTGTATCGTCACGCGGCAGACGGGCGACAAGCGCGGACTGATCCGTCTCGTCCGCACGCCCGAAGGACGGATAGAGGTGGACCCGACCGGCAAGAAGAACGGCCGAGGCGCGTACCTCACCGCCGACCGCGCGATCTGGGAGCGTGCCCTGAAAGGGAATGTCCTCGGTCGCGCACTGAAAGTAGAGATCAACCCGGAAGACATGGCGACGCTCCAGGCGTACGCCGAAACGCTTCCGGTGAGCAATGAGCAATGAGCAACGAGCAATGAGAGGTTTGAGGCTATTCCGTACTCAGCACTCAGCACTCCGCACTCAATAGTTTCCACGAAGGTGTGGGAAGAAGGAGCACTGTTTATGCCAGGAAAACCTCCGCGTGGTGGATTTCGACCGGGACCGTCTCGCACGGGCGGTGGCCCACGCCCAGGCGGCGGGCGGCCCGGTGGCGGGCGACCCGGTAGTCGCGGCCCGAACACGGGCGGCGTCGCGGGCGAGCGGATGGCGCAGGTGCGCCGTGGGCCGGCGCGTCCGACCGAACCCGTCGTGCTGCCCGCCGTTATCAGCGTCGGTGACCTTTCCGAGCGGCTGATGCTGTCGCCGACTGAAGTGATCAAGGCGCTGATCGGTGTCGGCGTTTTCGCCAACATCAACCAGCAAATTGACTACGCGACTGCCGAGAAGGTGGGCGCGGCGCTGGAAATCGAGGTGTCGCCCGCGGAAGAGGCGACTGACGCCGAGGGCATCACGACCGCTGTGGACAGCCGCGCCACCGATGGCACGGACACCCGCCCGCCGATCGTCACGATTATGGGGCATGTAGATCACGGCAAGACGAAACTGCTCGACGCGATTCGCGAAACCAAGGTCGCGGAAGGCGAGGCGGGTGGCATTACGCAGCGGATCGGCGCGTATCAGGTCGAGGTGCAGGGACGGAAAATTTCGTTCCTCGACACCCCCGGCCACGAGGCATTCACCGCCATGCGGGCACGCGGCGCGCGCGCGACCGACATCGCCGTGCTCGTCATCGCGGCGGACGACGGCGTGAAGCCGCAGACGCTCGAAGCGATTGCCCACGCAAAAGCGGCGAATGTGCCGATTATCGTCGCGATCAACAAGATTGACGCCGTTGGCGCGAACGTGGACCGCGTCAAGGCGCAACTGAGCGAGGCGGACGTTGTCCCGGAGGATTACGGGGGCGACACGCCGACGGTTGAGGTCTCCGCGAAGGAGAAACTTGGCATTGATGATCTGCTCGATACGATCATCCTCGTTGCGGACATCGCCGAACTGAAGGCGAACCCGCACGTCCCCGGAACCGGCGTGATCATCGAGACGAATCGCGACCCGTCGCGCGGCGTCACGGCGACTGTGCTGATTCAGAATGGCACGCTCAACCTGCGCGACAGCGTCGTCATCGGCTCGATCTATGGCCGTATCAAGGCGATGCAGGATGACCGAGGGCGCAAGGTGCGCCGTGCGCTCCCCTCGATGCCGGTGGAGATCACGGGCCTCGACGACGTGCCGGAAGCGGGGGACATTCTGCAAGTATACGCGGACGACCGCGAGGCGCGTACCGTCGCCGAGCAGCGGCGGTTGGCTAAGCAGGCCTCCTCGTTCTCGGACGTGCGTCTCAGCCTCGAAAATGCGCTCCGCAATGTCCAGACGGGCGGCACCAAGGAACTGCGCCTGATCCTCAAGGCGGCGGAGCAAGGCTCGCTCGGGGCGATCCAGAACGCACTCAACAAGCTCGACGATCCGTCCGTCCAGATCAACATCATCCATACCGGTGTCGGTGCGATTGGCGAGTCGGACGTTTCACTCGCCTCGGCGTCGCAGGCGATTATCATCGGCTACAACGTCCGCCCGGATGTGGCGGGCAAGCGCGCCGCCGACACGCACGGCGTGGATATCCGCTTCTACGATGTCATCTACCACCTCGTGGACGATGTTAAGGCGGCGATGACCGGGATGCTCGACCCGATCGAGCAGGAAACGACGGACGGCTACGCCGATGTGCGCGAGCTGTTCAAGTTGCCGAACAAGATCGTCGCGGCGGGCTTGTATGTCACCGACGGCGTGATCCGGCGCAATGACCGCGTGCGCGTGCTGCGCAATGGCGCAGTGATCCACGACGGCACCGTGACGACGCTCAAGCGCATGAAGGACGACGCGCGCGAGGTGCAGGCGGGCTACGAATGCGGCCTTTCCCTCGATGGCTTCAACGACTACGAAGTCGGCGATACGCTCGAATTCTACCGTAAAGAGCAGATCGCGGCGCGACTCGCGTAACGAGAAGGACTAAGGACTGAGGACTAAGGACTAAGGAGGTTCGTTCCCCACTTAGTCCTCAGTCCTTAGTCCTTAGTCCTTCCCCGGAGGGGAAGATGGCGAAATCGAGCAGGCGCATCGAGCAGGTTAATGATTTCCTGCGCAATGAGATCGCGACGCTCATTCGGGAGGAGCGGGACGAGTTGCGCCTCAAACTCGTCAGTGTGACGGAGGTGCAGACCAGCGCCGACCTGCGGCACGCGCGTGTCTATATCAGCACACTCGGCGGCGAACGGGAGCGGGACGCGGCGGTCGAGACGCTACGACGCCATTCCCGGCATCTGCGCCATCTGCTCGCGCCGCGCATCACCTTTCGCTCCGTGCCGGAACTCGATTTCCGCCCGGATGCGTCGCTCGAAACGGGTGCGGCGGTTCTGCGCGCCCTAAACGTGGTGGAACATGAGCGGGAAATCAACCCCCCGCACATCGAAGATGAACTGCCGCCCGAACCAGCGGAGAAGACGAACCCGCGCGCCCGGAAGCGAAGAACTGAGGACTGAGGACTGAGGACTGAGAGGAGAACAGGCATTGAGTAACGAGCAACGGGCGGGCGCCCTTCAGGATCGTAGCAATGGGGGAGATACCGAGGCAGTAACTGTCCAACTCAGTCCTCAGTCCTCAGTCCTCAGTCCTTCGTCGCGTTCCGGTCCGACGTGGACCGAGGCCGATCTCGCGCGCGCGTGGGAGGCGATGGCGAACGCGACGCATGTCCTGATCCCGACGCACGTCAACACGGACGGCGACGGCATCTCGTCTTCATTGGCGATGGCGGAGATTGTGCGCGTCGCGAACCCGACCGCGCGGGTGACGACCTGCATCTCGGACGGTAAATTGCCGCCGACGCTCGATTTCATCCCCGGTGTGGAGACAATGGCGCGCTACACCGGCCTGCCGCTCCCGCTCGACGATGTGGACCTTGTGATCGCACCCGATGTGCCGGAGGTGCGCCGCTTCGGGCCGCTCTACGAGGCGTACCAGGGCCTCTTCGCGCGCGTGCCGGTCATCATTGTGGATCACCATGTGCCGCGCGGCGATGAACGGGCGATTGCCCGCTTCATTGACACGAGCGTGATCGCGGCGGACTCGCTGATTGTCCGCTTGTGTGGTCAGTGGGGCGTGCCGCTGACGCCGCTCCTCGCTACCCTGCTCCTCACCGGCATGAGTTCGGACAGTAGTTCGTTTATGCGCGTTGAGGGGAATGGTGCGCCGACGTTCGAAACGGTCGCGGCGCTCTGCGAGGCGGGTGCGGACTACACACGAGTGATGGATGGCCTGCGCCGCCGGAAAACGCCGGGAATGGTGG
The DNA here is from genome assembly GCA_030947205.1 of Chloroflexota bacterium. Taxonomy (GTDB): domain Bacteria; phylum Chloroflexota; class Chloroflexia; order Thermomicrobiales; family JALYUS01; genus JALYUS01. The sequence goes on along the minus strand of JALYXG010000289.1, from coordinate 1,262 downwards.
CCGTCTGGGGCGCGCTCCTTAGCCGCGCGACGTGGATCAAGCACGTCCTTTGGACGGAAGTGACGCCTGCCGTGCTCGTGGAGACAGGCGCGGAGGAATCGGCCGGCGAGGGCGTCGTCAACTGGATTGTCGGCACGCGTGGTGTCGGTGCGGCGGCGATCTTCTATCAGGGCGATGGGAGTTGGCGCGTCAGCCTGCGATCCACGACCCCGGCGGTGGATGTCGCGGCCTTCGCGCGGCGGTATGGCGGTGGCGGGCACGTCATGGCGAGCGGCTGCACGTTCGCGGGCGGCATCTCAGAGCGCGACGCTTTCCTCGCCACCCTGGTTGACTACACCGAAGCGGGCCTTGTCACCGCTGTGCCGACCTAATTCGATGAACGGAGTTCCGGATGCCGACACAACGAGAGCAAATCATTGCCTATTTGCGAGACCACCCGGAAGGTGCAGATGACGGTCAATTGGTTGTCGCGCTTCGTATCAGTCGCCATCAGACCGTGAATCAGATTTGTCGCGCGCTCTTTGCTGGCGGGCTTATCTCGCGTGATGAAAGCCCTCAAACTCACAACAAGTTGAACCGTCTTGTTGGCGGGGTGATGGCAGTACCGCAGTCTCCGGTAGCGACAGAACCGCCGCTACCCGTTGCACGCCTTTTTACACTCGGAGACGATGCTTCCGTACGTGCATTCTCCTATCAAGGCGCGATTGGACTCTCCGAAGACCGTGTTAAGGCAGCAGTCGCGGCGGTGTTGCAGTCGGACGGATGGGGAACCGATATTCGCTGGCGGCATGTGCATGGCATCGACATTGTGGCATCACGGGGTAGTGAACGATTGGTTCTCGAAGTAAAGGGAGAAGGATCGAGCAACCCGATGCGCGTGAATTATTTCCTCGGCGCGCTCGGCGAACTCCTGCAACGGATGGATTCACCAGACGCACGCTATGGCATCGCGGTTCCCGCACATCGTCAATTCACTAATCTGATACTCCGGTTGCCATTATGGGTTCGATCCCATCTCAATCTGTGTTTCTATCTTGTGCGACCATTGGACGATGGAACATTCGAGGTAGGATACATTCCACCCATCTCTGCAAACCAATCTGCATAACATGCATGGATCGTGTACACTACACGGTGCGGCGACAGGATAGTGAGAGGGCGCATGAAACGGCGAGTGGCGTATACGGTTCCGGGGCTGATGATCGTCCTGCTGCTCGCCGCGTGCGGTGGGAGCGGTACGGGCCTTGCCGACAAGACGGCGA
>JALYXG010000071.1 GCA_030947205.1 Chloroflexota bacterium | reverse complement strand
CGACCGTCCACCTCCTCTTTAACAACAACGCGGGCAACTACGCCGTCGTCAACGGCCTCGAAATGCGCGACCTCCTCGGTCAACCGCACGAAACACCCGAAGCGCCGGTCATCCAGCCACGACTGCTCTAGAAAAAGCGAGCTGCGCTTTTAGAACATCCGGCGCACGGGGCGGCGTGCAGCGGGTACTGTGCTGCCCCGCGCGGATTCCCCCTGCAACTTGTTCCATGTCCAATGGAGCAGGCGCATCCCGACGCGAAAAAAAATGATCCGAGCCAACCACGCGAACATACTTCACCCCTTGCGTAAGAAAACGGTACACTCGCGAGTGTTAATGCGAGACGCGTGCCACGACACGATGGCGGAAAGTAGGAGGGCTGGGGTGAGTTCATCGTACGGGTACTGGTACATGGCGCTTGAAGAGGTCGCGCGGACGCTCCAGCCGGATGATCCCACGGCGATCACGGAGACCAAAGCGATCCGCAAGGCGACGCTCGCCCCCGATGAGGCGGTGGATGCCTATATCACGCTCGGCGATCACGAGGCCGTGACGCTCTGGCTGCTGACGAACTTCCGCCGCGTGGTGCGGCTCCAGTTTGCCGCCGACCGAGCGCACCATCGCTCGTTCCCGCTCTCGCGGATCACCTTTCTCGGCGGGGAAATCGAGGGCACGACTTCGCGGATGACCGACGTCGCCGGTTTCGACGCCGTGCAGTTCCGATTCGTCATCCACGATGAAATGCCAATCGAGTTGACGCTGCCGGTCAGCACGCCGCACAGCGTCGCGGGGCGCCAGGAGATCGAGTTCGCGCAAAAGTTGCTCGGCGCGCTCTCTACGGAACCCGTGCGCTAGTTCGGGTGGATCGCCGAGTCATCCTCTGGTTGGAATGCCTCGGTATGCGGCTCGCTGAGATAGCCGAGCAAACCATGCTCGCGGCCGATCAGCCGAATGATCTCCCGCAGGCGTGCCGCCGTATCCGTTGCTTCGAGCAATCGCTGCTTCTCGATGGTGTTGATCGGCAGCGAGGCCGCGAGTTCGTATGCGGCGGCGGTCGGGTCGGCTGGGAGCTCGGCGGCGGTGAACGCTTCGTCGGTCAGCCGGGCGACGCGGCGACGAAATGCATTCCACTTCCGCGTCGCCTGGTCGCGCAAGGCGAATGCCTCGCTTACCGGCTCAGATAGCCATTCGACGCGCGCGACGCAGTACTCCATCTCCCAATCGAGGCCAAGGATGCGGAATCGCTGATCGCCGGTCGTCACCAGGTTCAGGCAGCCGTCCGGGAAGCGCGTCGCACCGCTGATATGTGCGGCGGTGCCGACGGGATACGTCGCGCACTGGCCAGGTAGGCCAAGCGGCGTGCCCGCGAGCACGACGCCAAAATCATGGTTCTCGCGGAGGCACAAGGCGATCATCCGCTTGTAGCGCTCCTCGAAGACGTGGAGCGGCAGCGTCATCCCCGGAAAAAGCACGAGAGAAAGCGGAAAGAGCGGCAGGGTTGTCGTGCTCGAAGTCATGTCCCTGATCCTTCACAAACGTGGCGACACTATGGCCCATGTGGGCATGCCATTAGTTTAATCACTGCGGCACGAATCGGCAACAGGGGGAACCTCACCCCCCACTGCCCAAGGGCACCCGCTCTCCATTGCGATGGAGAGCGGGAGCGACCTTCTGGAAAACCAGATGTTAAGGGAACACCCTGATACTGCGATGAGTTACCCCTTCCTCGCGGGAAGGGGCCAGGGGTTAGGTTTCCCCGCGTTGCTGCCATGCCGTCCGTGTGCTACTCTTCGTGCAAATAAATTGCCCCGGCGTATTCGACAAGGAGTGTGACATGGCTGATCCACGGATCGAAAAACTTGCGGATGTCCTGATTGATTACTCGCTCGCTATCAAAGAAGGTGACTTTTTCGCGATCAACAGTCCACCGGTGGCCGCGCCATTGGTGGAGGCGTTGTATATCCGCGCCCTGAACAAGGGCGCTTTCCCGGTCACGTCTATCGGCCTGCCACACCTCGGCGAGTTGTTTCTCAAACATGCATCGCCCGCGCAACTGGCATGGGTCTCACCTGTCCAGCGGCTGATTATCGAACAGGCCGATGCGACCTTCAGCATCCTCGCCGATACAAACACCAAGGCGATGACGAATACCGATCCTGCGAAACAGATGCAGCGCGCTGCCGCGATGAACGACCTGACCAGGACATTCATGGAGCGCGCCGCGTCGGGGGCGCTGCGCTGGTCGCTCACCCTCTACCCAACCGAGGCGTACGCGCAGGATGCCGAGATGTCGCTCGCCGAGTACGAGGACTTCGTCTTCGGCGCGGGGTTGCTCAACGAGCCGGACCCGGTCGCCGCGTGGAAGAAGCAAGGCGCGATCCAGCAACGGCTGATTGACTGGCTGGTCGGCAAGGATCAGGTGCATATCATCGGGCCGGACACCGACCTGACGCTCTCGATCAAGGATCGCGTCTTCATCAATGCCGACGGCGCACGCAATTTCCCGGACGGCGAAATCTTCACCGGCCCTGTCGAAGACAGCATCAACGGTCACATCCACTTCTCGTACCCCGCCAATCTCGGCGGGCGCGAGATCGAGGACATTCGCCTCACCTTCGCGGACGGCATCGTCACCGAGGCGACCGCCGCGCGCGGACAGGAATATCTCGAAAAACTGCTCGATACGGACGCCGGCGCCCGCCGCGTCGGCGAGTTTGCCTTTGGCACGAACTACGGCATTCAGCGCTTCACGAAGAATACGCTGTTCGACGAAAAGATCGGCGGCACGATCCACATGGCCCTTGGCCGCGCATACCCGGAGACGGGCGGCAAAAACGAATCGGCGATCCATACCGACATCGTCTGCGACCTGCGAAACGGGGGGACGATCACCGTGGATGGCGCAACTTTCGCCAAGGATGGGAAGTTCGTAATCTAACGCGATTTCTGCTGGCATGGAATGGGTATTCAGAGTCCCGGCACTGCACCGTTCTCTGATGCGATGATATGCAGGTGTTCGGACGGCAGTGAAACGGACATTTCGTGCCCGACAATCAGCGGCATATCCGCAGGCGCGAGGATAGTAAGGTCCGCCTCCGCAATGCCCGATGTGATTGTCACGCGCTGGTGCTGACCGAGATACGTGCGAGCGGTAATCCGGCCGATCACCGCATTCTCGCCCATGCTGAGCGCGATGTGTTCGGGCCGGATGCCAATGATGGCCTCACTCATGTTTCCGTTGCTCCTCGCGAGTCGCAACGGCCCCAGGACGGTTTGGGCGAAGCCATCGGCGATGGATGCAGGAAAGAGATTGGTCATCCCGAAAAATTGCGCGACGGCGACCGTTACCGGTCGCTCGTAGAGTTCGGGCGCCGTGCCGAATTGCTGCAAGCGGCCGTCGGAAAGGAAGGCGATCTGCTCGGCGAGTGTCATCGCCTCCTGCCGGTCGTGCGTGACGAGCACCGTCGTGATGCCTTGTTCAGCGTGGAGTCGGGCGATCAAGTCGCGCATCTCATCGCGGAGCGAGGGGTCGAGGTTGGAGAGCGGTTCGTCCAGCAGCAGCACGCGCGGCGACGTGACGAGCGCCCGCGCGAGCGCAACCCGTTGCTGCTGCCCCCCCGAGAGTTGCCCGATCCGCCGCCGCTCCATGCCCGCGAGTTGTACCTGCGCCAGCGCGTCGCGCACGCGCGCCGCGATCGCGGCGCGCGTCTCACGGCGCATGCGGAGTCCGAATCCGACATTGGCGGCGACATCGAGGTGCGAAAACAGCGTCGGCTGCTGGAAGACCATCACCGCGCCGCGCCGTTCGGGTGGGACGGTCGCGATCGAGTCACCGTCGAAGCGGATGTCGCCCCTGTCCGGTTCGATCAATCCGGCGATCATCCGCAGTGTCGTCGTCTTGCCGCACCCCGACGGGCCGAGGAGCGCAACTAGCGCGCCCGGCGGCACCGACAATGTCAGGTCGTCAACAGCCCACTTTTCGCCGTACGCCTTGCCGAGTCCGACCAGATCGAGTGCGACGGCCCCCGGTCGCGACCGCGTCGGCGCACGCACCGTCTCGATCTCCGTGCTCACACTCTTCCCCCGACGACCGCCTGGCGCTGGCGCAAGGTGCGCGACGCGAGGGCGAGGGCGAGGACCGCCGGTGCGACGAAGAGCAGCGCGAGCGCGGCCGCGATGGGATTGTCCCCGCTGCGCGTGAAGGTGTAGACGAGTAACGGGAGCGTCTGGACTTTGCCGCCGCCGATGATCAGCGTCGAGGTGTATTGGCTCCACGAAACGAGGAAGGCGAACAGCCCGCCAACCGCCAGCCCTGGTCGTAGGAGGGGTAGCGTAATATGAAAAAACGCTTGCCACGGGGTCGCGCCGAGCGAGCGCGCCTGCTCCTCCACCTGCACGCCGAGGTTCGCCGCGACACCGGCGACGGAGACGATCACATACGGCAGCGCGGGCATCAGATGGGCGAGCACGACGCCCTGCACCGTGTCCGTGAGCCGCAGATGGATGAAGACAATCTGAATGCCCATCGTTACGACCAGCCCCGGCACGATGAACGGTGCGAGCAGGAGCATTTCGATTGCCCGTTTCCCCCGAAAGGTCATCCGGCCAATTGCGATTCCCGCCGGCGCGCCGATCGCGAGGGCGGCGAACATCGTCAGCAGCGCGACGGTGATGCTCCCCGTCAGGCCGGGGCGCACCTGCGTCGTCGGCGAGAAGACGTAGCGCCATGCGCGGCCGCTCCACGCGCTCGGCAGCAGGTCCGGCCAGCGCCACGCGAACGCCCCCGACCAGATGACGAGCGGCACGACAGGCAGGAGCACGAGCACGACCCAGAGTGTCACGACCACACTGGGGAGCAGGCGACGCGCTGACGCGC
>JALYXG010000247.1 GCA_030947205.1 Chloroflexota bacterium | reverse complement strand
CTGCTCGGGCTGATGCTCCTGTATGTTTTCGCCTTCACGCTGAAACTCCTCCCACTCTACGGCGGCTACCCGGCGGGGAGTGTTCCGTCGCTTTCCCTCCCGTTTATCGGCACCGTTTTCCGGCACTCGCTCCTGCCCGCATTCTCCATCGTGCTCGCCGAGATGGGTTTCTGGGCGCTCGGGATGCGCTCGATGATGGTGACGACCGAGGGTGAGGACTACATGCTCTTCGCGGAAGCGCGGGGGCTGCAGAACCGGCATATTTTCACCCGGTACGCGCTACGCAACGCGATGCTCCCGCAATACACCTCGCTCGCGCTCTCTATCGGGCGCATCGTCTCCGGTTCGGTGCTCGTGGAAGTGATCTTCGCCTACCCCGGCATCGGCACGCTCTTGTATACCGCGATTAAAGGATCGGACTACTTCGTGATCTACGGGATCGTCTTCATGGTCATCCTGACGCTCGGTGTCGCGACGCTGATCCTCGACCTCCTGTATCCGCTCCTCGACCCGCGTATCAGACAGCAGGAGGCATAAACAATATGGGAACTCTTGTCGGCAATCCACAACAGGAAGCGATCCTGCGGGACACTACCACCGGGCGCGAGCGCGTCGGCAACATCGGTGGCTATCTGCGCCGCAACCCGTCGCTCGCCATCGGGTTGGTTATTGTGCTTGCGCTGCTCTCGATTGGCATTGTCGGGCGATTCTTCGTTGATACCGCGCAGGCGGCGCCCGCCTCCGTCCCGCCGGACTTGCATCCGATGCGCGGATACCCACTCGGGACGGACGATCAGGGGCGAAATTTGCTGGCGGTCGTCGTCGTCGGCCTGCCGCTGACGATGCGTGTCGGCTTCATCGCGGGCATCGTCGGCCTGGGCATCGGTATCGTGCTCGGCTTCACCGCTGGCTACCTCGGCGGCGCCGTGGACAATGTGATCCGCACCATCGCCGACATCCTGCTGACGGTGCCGAGCCTCGTCGTGCTCATCACCATCGCGGCCTCGATCAAGGGGGTCATCAGCATCTCGGCGATGGCCTTCGTCGTCGCTTCGCTCGCCTGGATGTGGCCGACCCGGACAATCCGCGCGCAGGTGCTCAGTATGCGGGAGCGCGGCTACGTGCAGATGGCGAAGATGTCCGGGATGAAGGCGCACGAGATCATCTTCTTCGAACTGATGCCGAATCTGCTGCCCTACCTGGCGGCCGGCTTCGTCGGCGCGGTTGGCTCCGCGATCCTCGCCTCCATTGGCCTCGAGGCGCTCGGTCTCGGGCCGCAGAACGAACCGACGATGGGCATGACGATCTACTGGTCCATCGCCTTCAACGCGCTGATTCGCGGCCTCTGGTGGTGGTGGCTGACGCCGATTGCGCTGCTGGTGCTGCTCTTCGTCGGCATCATGCTGATCAGCATTGGTCTCGACGAGGTCGCCAATCCGCGCGTGCGGCGGGCGACGACATGAGCGCGACGACGACCATCGGCGCCGATGTCCTGCGGGTCGAGGATTTGCGCGTTTACTACCGGACGCAGCGTAACGTCGTCAAAGCGGTGGATGGCATCAGTTTCACGCTCCAACACGGCGAGCGGTTCGGGCTGGCAGGTGAGTCCGGCAGCGGCAAGTCCACGACCGCGCTGGCAATCATGCGGCTGATCCACCCGCCGGGGCAGATCGTCGGCGGCTCGATCCGCCTCGGCGATCGCGACCTTGCGCGGCTCTCTGAGGAGCATGTCCGCCGTGCCCGCCTCTCGGAGATCGCGCTCATCCCGCAGGGCGCGATGAACTCGCTCAACCCCGTGCGGCGCATCCGCGATCACTTCGAGGACAGCATCCGCGCCCACGAACGGGGCGTCACGGACGAGCAGATCCGCGAGCGGACGCGGGAACTGTTACGTATGGTGGAATTGCGCGAGGAGGTGGGGCGGCTTTACCCGCACGAGCTTTCGGGCGGGATGAAGCAGCGGGTCTGCATCGCGCTCGGTATTTGTTTACAACCAAAAGTGATCATCGCGGACGAGCCGACGAGCGCCCTTGATGTCGTCGTGCAGCGGCAGGTGATGCAAACACTCGGCGCGGTCCAGAAGCGGTTGGAGGCCGCCGTCATTCTCGTCGGGCACGATATGGGCTTGCTTGCGCAGTTCGTGGATCGGCTCGGTGTGATGTATGCCGGGCGGTTCGTGGAAGTCGCGCCGGTTCGCGAGATCTTCCGCAACCCCCTCCATCCCTACACGCAATCGCTCATCACCAGCCTACCGACATTGGCGGAGAAAGGGATTTTTCGCGGCGTGTCCGGCCGCGCCTCCAGCCGCCCGGAATTGTCTGCGGTCCCCGATCTCGAAGAGGTCTTCCCCGGCCATTGGGTTGCCCCGCATCCATCGTTGAGGAGTCGCGATGCCAGCGTTGGTTGAGGCACGACATATCACACAGGTCTTCGGCAAGGGGAAGAAGGGCCAAACGATCGCGCTCGATGATCTCTCCTTCTCGATCAGCAACGAGATTCCCTCCTTTACGTCCATCGTTGGCGAGAGCGGGAGTGGGAAGACGACGCTCGCGCGCATCTTGCTGGGCTTCCTCCACCCGACCACGGGGGACGTGCGCTACCGCGACATTGACCTATCGCGCGCCACCGGCGGCGAGCAGCAGGAGTTCCGGCGAGAAGTCCAGGCAATCTTCCAGGACCCCTTCGAGATCTATAATCCGTTCTACAAGGTGGATCACCTGCTGACCGTGCCGATTCGGAAGTTTCGCCTCGCCCACTCGCGGGCGGAAGCGCGGGAACTGATGGAACGCGCGCTCCGCACCGTCGGCCTGAGTCCGGAGGATACACTCGGTCGGTATCCCCACCAATTAAGCGGCGGGCAGCGGCAGCGCGTCACCGTCGCACGGGCGCTCCTGCTCAAGCCCCGGCTGATCATCGCCGACGAGCCGGTTTCGATGGTGGACGCTTCCCTGCGGGCGACGATCCTCGAAAGCCTGCGCACGCTCCATCAGGACTTCGGCATCTCCTTCCTGTATATCACGCACGACCTGACGACTGCGTATCAGGTGAGCGACAACATCATCGTGCTCTATCGCGGCTCCGTCGCGGAGACGGGCGACGTGGACGAGGTCATCAAGGAGCCACGGCATCCCTACACGCAACTGCTCGTCTCCTCGATCCCCTTGCCGGACCCGGACAAGCGGTGGGGCGAGGAGGTCGCGATGCCCACGCGCGTCGAAGCGGCGGACGGCACGGACCACGGGTGCAAATTCGCGGATCGCTGCCCGTTTGTGATGCCGATGTGCCGGGATGCGCCGCCGCCGCTCTATCGCACGGACGATCACCGCGCCGTTGCCTGCTACCTCTACCGGGACGCACCGACGACGCTCGAAGGGGACATCACGCAAGTCTTTCGCACACCGGCGATCGCGAAAGCGGGGGGAGAGGAGGCCGCAGCGGCACAGACACGCGCATCCTGATCGTTTGCATTCCACGACGTGTCGAGAGAAGGGGGAATTCCTATGGGACGCTCGGTTGAACTCTCACGGCGAAAGTTTCTTGCCTCCGTCGCTGCGGCGGGCGCCGGGGCCATCCTCGCGGCGTGCGGCGGCAGCAAGACGAGCAGTAGCGCGGACGCGACGCTCGCGGCGGTCGCCAACAAGGGCGGTAGCCCGACTGCTGCCGGGGCCGCCGCGCCGACCGCCGCGAGCGGCAGCGCCCCGACAACAACGGGTGGTAGCGCACCGACGACTCCCGCACAGCAGGCAGGCGCCGCGCCGCTCAAGAATGTGCCGCGCAATCGCACCCTGATCTTCGCGAACACCGGCAACCAGATCACGGACTACAACGCCGTCAATCCCTTCCTTACCGGCATCGTCACCGGCGATGGCTACCCGTATGCGTTCGAGGCGCCGTACTACTACAACTCGTACTACACCGACACTGCCTGTGGCCCTCCCGGCACGCCATGCAAGGATGGCTTGATCCCGTGGCAGTTGGAGAGCTACACCAATAACGCCGATTTCACCGAACTCACCCTCAAGGTCCGCAAAGGCGTGGAGTGGAGCGACGGCCAGCCCTTCACCGCAAAAGACTTCGTCTTCACGATCAATATGCTCAAGAACAACTCCGACAAGTTGACGTGGGGCATTGACATGAAGAAGTGGGTGAAGGAGATCACCGCCCCGGACGACGCGACGGTGAAGATCACCCTGACCGATCCGAACCCGCGCTTCTTCTTCAACTATTTCCAGTTCCACCAGGACATCGGCGTGATGATCCAGCCGGAGCATATCTGGAAGGATCAGGACCCGACCTCATTCAGCAACTTCGACATCGCCAAGGGCTATCCCGTGACGACCAGCCCCTGGAAACTCGTCCTTTCCACGCCGCAGCAGCGTATCTGGGACCGGCGCGACGACTGGTGGGCGGCCAAGACCGGCTTCCACCCGCTGCCCGCCGTCGAGCGCATCATCGTCATCCCCGGCGCGGACGAGACGAAGGTCGTCCAACTGGCGATCGGCAACGAAGTGGACATGACGATTGACCTGCGACCGGACAACATCAAGGCCGTGATCGCGCAGAACCCCAAGATCACGACATGGAGCGGCAACAAGACGCCCTTCGGCTACCGGGACTGGTGGCCTGTTAGCCTGGGATTCAACGACCTGAAGGCGCCGTTCAACGACCCCGAGGTGCGCTGGGCGATCAATTACACGATCAACCGCGATCAACTCGTCTCGCTCGGGTACAAGGGTGCGGGTGAGACCACGCTTCTCCCCTTCCCCGCCTTTCCCGCACTGCAAAAGTACACGGACACCGTGAAGGAACTCGCGGCCCCGATCAACACCTTCGACCTGAACAAAACCGCCGACATCATGCAAAAGAAAGGGTACACGAAGAACGGTGACGGCCTCTGGACCAAGGACGGCAAGACGATTCCGCTCGTCATCAGTTGCCCCGGCAACCTTTTCCAGGACATCGCGCCGATCACCAGCCAGCAACTGCGCAAGGGCGGTTTCGATGCCTCATTCAAGTTGATCCAGGGGCCGGAGTACGCGGACAACCTGAACACCGGCAACATTGATGCCTTCATGCAAGGCCACGGCGGCAGTGTCCGCGATCCGTATGCCACGCTGAACCTTTACCACAGCCGGTACAGCAAGCCAACGGGCGAGCGGGCCACCTATCCATATCGCTGGATCAACGCCGACTACGACAAGATCGTGGATCAGATCGGCACCCTCGCCCCCGAAGATCCGAAGGCGCTGGACCTTTTCCGGCAGGCCATGCAGATCTGGATCAAGGAATTGCCCGATGTCGGGCTGGTGCAGTGGTTCCACCGCATCCCGACGAATACGACGTACTGGACGGGCTTCCCGACGGAGGAGAATCCGTACATCAACTCCTGCTACTGGCACCGCACCTCGGCGCTCTGGATCAATACGATCAAGGCGGTACAGTAGTCAGTAGTCAGTAGTCAGTAGTCAGTAGTCGGTAGTCGGTAGTCAGAAAGGGCATTGATCCCACTAACTACCGACTACTGACTACTGACTACCGACTACTGAACTCGGTAGAACTGCCGCGCGTTGTCGGCCCAGAGTTTGCGCTTCGCCGCGTCCGAAAGGTGGGTGGTGAGGGCATCCAGCGTTTCGGCCCAGCGGCGGTACGGCGCGGCGTTGAGGACGACGGGCCAGTCCCCGCCGTACAGCACGCGCTCTTCGCCGAAGGCTTCCAGGACATGCGCGACGTATGGCGCGAGGTCGTCCGGCGTCCAGTTGGCGAGGTCGGCTTCCGTCACCATGCCGCTGATCTTGCAGCAGACATTCGGGAGCGCGGCCAGTTCGGCCATCCGCGCGCGCCACGGGTCCAGGAGATGCCCCGCGATGTCCGGCTTGGCGATGTGATCGAGGACGAACCGGGTATCGGGGCACTGGCGCACCAGTTCGATGGCGCTCCGCAGTTGCGAATGGTGGATGCAGAGATCGCACGACAGGCCGAACTCCGGCAGCATTCGCACGGCGCGGACGAAACCGGGGCGGCTGGCGAATTCGGGATCCGCTTCCCCCTGCGTCACCCGCCGCACGCCCCTGATGAGCGGCGAGGTGTTCACGAGCGCGCCGAGATACGACCGGCACGCCTCGCCATCTTCGAGCGGCGCCCAGGCGACAATCGCCTTGAGCAGATCATCGTCCGCCGCCCGATCCGCCGCCCAGCGCGCTTCGAGTAGCCCGTACGCGGGCGTCACTTCGACCTGCACATAGACCATCGCCGCGATGGGCAGTCCCGCCGTTTGTTCCCGGTAGTCCGCGAGGTCGAAGGCCCGGTTCAGCTTCTTGTTCCCGTCCAACCACGGCATGCGGAACATCGTCGGGTCCCAGAGATGGACATGCGCGTCAACGATCGGCACATCTGGCATGGTTTCCTACCCCCTGCCCCCTCCCGAAACGGGAAAGGTGACTCGATCTACATACCGTGGCTTCCTCCCAACATCCCCGCCTGTCAAAGACTCGCTTCCCTTCCCCCGTAGGGAAGGAGCCGGGGGTTAGGGCCTTCCCGCCTCAGAAATCAATCCCCTTCTGCGCGGTCATGCCTTGCAGGCGGTAGGGGTGCTTGATTTCGTGCATCTCGGTGACGAGGTCGGCGTATTCCACGAGGGCATCCGGCGCGTCCCGCCCGGTGATGATGACATGCTGCTTCGGCGGGCGCGCCCGGAGTGCCTCCAGCACCGTCTCGACCGGCAGCCAGCCGTAAATCAAGGGATAGGTCAGTTCGTCGAGGATGACGATATCGTAGGACGGATCGCGCAACGTCTCTACGCACCGCGCCCAGCCCGCCGCCGCGAGGGCGCGGTCTTTTTCGATATTGTCCGATTCCCACGTAAAACCGTCGCCGAGCGGGACGATCTCGACGCCAATCCGCTTTGCCGCCTGCACCTCGCCCCACTTGCCGCTGCTCGCCTTGATGAACTGGAACATCACGACGCGCATCTCCCGCCCCCACGCCCGAAAGAGGACTCCTAAGGCGGCGGTCGTCTTCCCCTTGCCGTCGCCGGTGTTGACGATCACGAGACCACGCTTCGGCGTCCGCTTCGCCCGCCGATCCGCCGCCAGCGCCGCCCGCTTCTCTCCGCGCGCCGCGAGCGTTTCCTCGTCCGTCAGTCCCGGTTGCGCCTCACGATCCTGCTTCCCGCTCACTCGTGCCAATACGCCCCTTCGCTGTCCGGCGGATAGGTCGTCTCGCCGCGTTTGACGACGGTCGGGCCGTTGGACCAGCCCTGGGTTTCCGCGCGGAAAGTGACAATGCTCTCGCCTTTTGCATGGGCGTCGAATGCCGCTTTGTCCGTGTAGACTTCGTAGTAATAGAGGCGGTTGGGGTCGGTCTCGTCGGCGATCACGTCGAAGCGGATCGTACCCGGTTCGTTCTGGCGGGCACGGCGGGCATGCTCGCCGGCTGCTGTCACAAAGGCGTCGCGGTGCTCGGGTTTGACATCAACCTGGACCAGCAGGGCGTACATGCGCGTTCCCCTTCTCGTGCGATACGGCGGAATGTTCCTTTCGTGATGATACCACGATGGATTGACGGACACCGCCGCCGCGCGTACAGTTCCCGGCAATTGAACGGCACTGGGGGAGCGCTGGCGCGCTGAGAGTGCGGGGACAAGCCTGCAGACCCTTCGCACCTGATCCGGTTCGTACCGGCGTGAGGGAAGTGGGCAGACGGATTATCCGCCATCGCGCTTCCTCCGCCATTTGGAGGCAACAATGGCGGCACAATCGTCGGGCGTCGGCACAACCCGTCCTCTCGATCTTTCTCTTTACGTCATCCTCGACCGCGACTTCACGGCGGGCCGCGCGCTGGCGGAAGTCGCGACGGCGGCGATCCGGGGCGGCGCGACCGCACTCCAATTGCGCGACAAATCGAGCGACCTCCACCGCTTCTACACGGACGCGACCGAACTGCTGGCAATCGCGCGGGCGGCGGGTGTGCCGCTGATCGTCAATGACCGCGTGGATGTCGCCCTCGCCGTGGGTGCGGACGGCGTGCATGTTGGCGAAGACGACGTGCCGGTCGAGGCGGCGCGTCGGCTTGTCGGGCCGGATCGGTTTGTCGGCGCGTCGGCGGGCAGCGTCGCGGCGGCGCGGGCGGCGATCGCGGCGGGCGCGGATCACCTCGGCGTCGGCCCTGTCTATGAGGCGCGTGCGACAAAGACCGATGCCGGCCCGCCCGTCGGCCTGACGCTCGTGCGCGACATCGCCGCCTTCAGCCCGCTCCCCATCGTCGGCATCGGCGGCATCACCGCCGAAAACGCGGGCGCGGTGATCGCCGTCGGCGCGGCAGGTGTCGCCGTCATCTCCTCCATCGGCCTCGCCCCCGATGTCGAGGCAGCGACACGATTACTCGCACAATCCGTAGGGGCGATGCTCGAATCGCCCTCCCTCGGCGGTCGCCAATGATGAGCACGCAATCGTCAGTCCTCGCGCGAGCGCTCACCATCGCCGGGTCCGATTCGGGCGGCGGCGCGGGGATACAGGCAGACTTAAAGACATTCTCCGCCTTCGGCGTCTACGGCATGAGCGTCCTGACAGCGATTACGGCGCAGAACACCGTCGGCGTGCAGGGCGTCGAGACGCTGACGCCCGCCTTTATCCGCGCGCAGTTCGAGAGCGTCGTCAGCGACATCGGCGTAGACGCGCTCAAAACTGGGATGCTCGGCACCGCCGACGTCGTCGCGGCGGTCGCAGCGATGATCGCGGAGTCGGGGTTGACGAACCTTATCGTGGACCCGGTGATGGTGGCGAAGAGCGGCGATCATCTGCTGGCGGAAGATGCGGTCAGCACGCTGAAGGCGCGTCTCCTACCCCTCGCGCTCGTCATCACGCCGAATGTGCCGGAGGCGGAAACGCTCGTTGGCGGCCCGATCCGCACCCACGATGATATGCGCGCGGCGGCGAAGCGACTGCACGCGCTTGGCCCGCGCTGGGTCGTCGTCAAGGGCGGCCACATGGGAGGCACAATCGTCACCGACCTGCTCTACGACGGTACATCCTTCCAGTTGCTCGACACGCCGCGTATTGACACACCGCACACGCACGGCACGGGTTGCACCTTCTCCGCCGCGATGGCCGCTTGCATCGCCAAAGGCCAATCGCCCCCCGACGCCTTCGTGGCCGCGAAACGGTACACCCACGCCGCTATCGCCGCTGCCCCCGGTCTCGGCCACGGCCA
>JALYXG010000222.1 GCA_030947205.1 Chloroflexota bacterium | reverse complement strand
AGATGAGCATGGGAGCGAGCATCGTTACCTACCCCGTGGACCCGGCGCAGGCCGAGGAACTGCACAAACGCATCCGGGACCATCTGCTGCCCGCAGCGCAGCAACTGGCTGGCTACCGGGGCTTCCTGCTCGTCGACCAAGGCGACAACAAACGTCTCGCGCTTTTGCTCTTCGATTCCGTGGGCGAAGCCCAAGCGGCACAGCAGACATTGAGCCCGGTCGGCCGTGAGCACACCTACGGTCTTATGACGGGACCGGCCGTAGGTTCGCTCGGCACCGTCGTCATCGCCGACGGCATCTTCACGGAATCGGTCAAGCCCTAGCAAGAGTCAAAATCAGTAGCGTAGGCTTCAGCCTGCGTACCTAATTTGGTAGCGCAGGCTTTCCAGCCTGCGAGAGCCGGGGACGCAGGCTGATGAAGCTTACCAA
Organism: Chloroflexota bacterium; assembly: GCA_030947205.1. Classification (GTDB taxonomy): domain Bacteria; phylum Chloroflexota; class Chloroflexia; order Thermomicrobiales; family JALYUS01; genus JALYUS01. The sequence continues at coordinate 3,057 of JALYXG010000222.1, read as the reverse complement.
CTTAATCCGGTAACAATTTGGTGGCACAGGTTTGTAACCTGTGAGTCTGGCATGCCGCCCGGAGGGCACCCGGAAACCTGCCCCACCCGATTACCTGGTTAAGTTGGTAAGCTTCATAAGCCTACGCTACCGGGATATACAGGAGCAAGCCCTTGCCTGATACACATATCGCCACGCTTGCCGACGAACAGTTCATCAGCCTGACGACGTTCCGGCGCGATGGTCGGGCGGTCGCGACGCCGCTCTGGTTTGTGCTGGACGGCGATCAACTGCTGATCTGGACCGGCCCGCGCACCGGCAAGGTGAAACGGCTACGGAACGACCCGAAAGTCACCGTCGCGCCCTCCACGCGCCGAGGCAAACCGACCGGCCCCGCCTTCGACGCGACCGCACGCTTCCTGCCGGAAGCGGAGTTCCCACGCGCCACCCGACTGATGAACAAGAAATACGGCCTCGTGAAGCGGCTGATAGACGCATTCGGCGCGCTCAGTCGCACCGTGCGGCGCAAGCGGGATGCGGGAAATATCTTTCTCGCGATTACCCCCGCTTGATCGCGGTCAGATGCAGGCCCGTCGCCCACGGATTGCGCTTCAGGAGCGTATCTTCCCAGTAGGTCAGCCGCCACGTCGGGAAGAAGACGACGCGCTGCACCGCCTTCGTGACCGTTGCGCTCCGTCCTTCCGGCTCGCACCGCAGTCGCTCCCGGCCCCAGTAATCCACGATGTCGTGGACCTGACCAAGCAGGTGAAATGAATAGGTCAGGTCGCTCGGCTCCATCCCATGCGCGCGGAAGGTCGTGGTGACGCTTTCTGTCGTCAGCCGCTGGATATGCCCGACATGATCGTGCTTCCATTGGTGAATCGGGATGTGTTTGCTGTTGGTCAGCGCCCGAAAGAGCGTCTTCGGCTGCGCTTCGAGCGGGATGAAGCCGTGGAACAGCCCGCCCGGCTTGAGGACGCGCGCGATCTCCGCGACGCACCGGCCGACATCCGGCACATGCTCCAGCAGGTCGAACAGGAGGACGATGTCGTACGACGCATCCGCTGCCGGGGTGTGCGCGGCGTCCGCGACGAGGTACGCGCCGCCGTTCCCCACTTGCACTGCCTCGCGGATCGCGCTCACGCTTAAGTCCGCGCCGACGAGCGTCAGATCGGGCCGCTCCCGATAGATCGCTCGGTTGTGCCGCCCCGCCCCGCAACCGAGCAGCAGGCACGATCCCGTGTGGCCCATCATCGCATCGAACGCGCGCCGCAACCGCAGTCCGCCAATCGTTCGCTCGGTCGAGGAAATGCCGCCACGGCCCTGAATCGTGGTCGCGTCTTCGTAGTCGAAATCGAGGACTGAGGACTGAGGACTGAGGACTGAGCCAGTTGCAGAGGGCGCACGGCTGTGCGCCCCTACATCGTCCGCGTCCTCGTGTCCGTGTCCACTCATTGCTCGTTGCTCATCGCTCATTGCTCGTCTCGCGCGGCCTTCAGGCGAGCGAGCAGTTCGACGAGATCGGCGGCGACGAAGGTTGGTTCGATGCCGGTCGTGACGATCTCCTGCCGCTGTGAGACGCCGGTGAGGACGAGGACGGTGCGCGAGCCGATCCGGTTCGCGCCGAGAATGTCGGTGTCGAGGCGGTCGCCGACCATCAGGACTTCATGCGGCTGCAAACCGAGGCGCTGGCAGGCGAGTTCGAACATGTACTTTTCTGGCTTGCCGATCACCGTCGGCTGCACATCGGTCGAGGCGACGAGTGCGGCGATCATCGCGCCGCAACCCGGTACTAAGCCTTCCTCAGTCGGCAGCGTCGTGTCCGGGTTCGTGGCGATGAATGCGGCCCCGGCGCGGATGGCGAGGCAGGCGCGTTTAATGTCGTCGTAGCCGAAATGCAGATCGGTACCGACGACCTGTACCTGCGGGCGGTGGTCATCCCGCGTGAAGCCGCCCTCGTCGAAGAGGACTTCGATCAGCGCCTGCATGCCGACCGCACCGACCGTCACATCTGGCGGATAGGTGGCGCGTAGATAATCGCGCACGGCAATGCCGGAAGTAATGATCGTCTCCTTCGGCACCGTGACGCCGTGGCCCGCCAGTCGCTCGACGTACATCTGCTGGGTGCTCATCGAGTTATTGGTCGCAAGCAGATACGGGACGTTTTCGGCCTGCATCCAGTCGAAGATTTCATTCAGACCGGGCAGCGCTTCCTTGCCACGCCAAAGCACGCCGTCCATGTCGAAGACGAGGGCGCGAATTTCCTTCAACCACGCGAGGTCGTCGCTCACCGTGTACCTCCAAGATGGACGAAATAGGGTTCGGGCGGCGCGCCGAGGATTACCCGCGCGGCGTCAACGATGTCGGACAAGATGGCGGAGGCGGTCGGACGCGGCCCCGCGCCCTGCCCAACGAGCAGCACTGGCCCGACGCGGTCGCCCGTCAGTTCGATGGCATTGTAATTCGCATTCGTCGAGCCGAGCGAGCTGCCCGCCGCCACGCGTGCCGGTGCGACCGAGAGTGACACCACACCGTCCGCGAACGATCCTTGCGCGAGCAGTTTGATGACCTCGCCCGATGCCATTGCTTCCGTGATCTGCTCCGCCGACACGCCACCGATGCCCGTGCGCGCGACGCTCTCCGGCGCAACGGCGACACCGAAGCAGACTTGTGCGAGGACACATGCCTTATAGGTCGCGTCGAAGCCCTCGACATCGGCGGTTGGATCGGGTTCGGCGTAGCCGAGACGTTGCGCTTCGGCGAGTGCATCGGCATACGACGTGCCGTGCTCGGCCATCGCGCTGAGGATGAAGTTCGTCGTGCCGTTGACAATCCCCCGGAAGGCGGTGATCGCGTTCGCCGCCTGCACCTGCCGGAGCGCGGCGAAGAGCGGGATGCCGCCGCCGACGGACGCCTCGCAGAGGAGCGGCACGCGTCGCGCTACCGCCAATGGGAAGAGCGCGCCGCCGTGCTTCGCCAGCGTCTCCTTGTTCGCGGTGACGACGGGCTTCCCCGCTCGCAGCGCGCGCTCGATCAGCGTATGAGCCGGTTCCTCGCCGCCGAGCACTTCGACGACAA
>JALYXG010000196.1 GCA_030947205.1 Chloroflexota bacterium | reverse complement strand
GGCGTGCTCACCGAGGCGGATTTCGATTTGCCGATGACCTTTGAGGGGATTGAGCCGGCTGGTGGATTGATCGGCTCCGCCGGATTCGTCGTCTACGACGACAAAACGAGCATGGTGGACCTGGCGCATTTCATGATCGAGTTCAACCGCAACGAATCGTGCGGCAAATGCACGCCATGCCGCCTCGGCACGCAGGCGTTGCTCGATATCCTCGACCGCTTCCAACGCGGGCAAGGGCGCATCGCCGACCTCGATGTGATCATGGACACGAGCGATCAGATCATCAAACTGTCATTGTGCGGCCTCGGGCAGGCCGCGCCGGTGCCGGTGCAAAGCATGATTCTCAAGTTCCGTGAAGAGTTTGAGGAGCGATGTATAGACGGCCCGAAGCGTCAGGAACTGCCGCTCGCGGCGGACTGAGGCGGGCCTAACCCCCCAACCACCTTCCCCACTGGGGAAGGTGGAGCAATACGGATACCTGCGGATCATGCCAAAGTGATCGTCTGTCCGATGCCGCGCTCTTGCGCGCGGTCAACGGCGCGGCGACCGACAGAGATGTCCTGGACGGCGTTGCCGACGGATTTGAAGAAGGTGATTTCGTCCGGTGCGTGGCGCCCCGACTTCGTGCCGCCCGCCAGTTCGCCGATTTCCGCATAGATGTCGGCTTCGGTAATCAACCCAAGGTCGCGGGCGATCACGAGGTCGCCGGCCTCCGCCCACGCCGCTTCGCGCTGATCCACGACGATCCGTGACCGTCCGACGGTTTCCGGTGGGATTTCCTGCATAAAAGGTGTGTACGCGCCGACCGCATTGATGTGCGTGCCGGGCGCAAGATCGCCGTCGCCGAAGAGGGCGGTGGTGGCGGGGGTCGCGGTGCAGATAATATCCGCGCCGCGCACTGCCTCGGCGGGATCGAGCACGATGCGGACGCGTTCGGCGATGCCCGGCGCCTGGTCGCATGCGCGTGCGATGAATGCCTCGCCCTTCTCACGGGAGCGGGCGACGAGGCGGATTTCCGCGATTCGCCGCACCGCGCAGACCGCCTCCGCCTGGGTGATCGCCTGCGCGCCCGCACCGAACAAGGCGAGGACGCTCGCGTCCGGGCGTGCCATGAGATCGGTCGCCGCGCCGGACACCGCGCCCGTGCGGAGCGCTGTCAGGTAGGTTCCATCCATAATCGCCAACGGCGCGCCATTTTCCGGGTTGATGAGGCAGACGAGCGCGTGAATTGTCGGGAGACCGTGTGCTGGGTTGTTTGGAAAGACGGAAACAACTTTCAGCCCAAGGCCACCGACCGATGGCACGGCAGCCGGCATAAAGAGCGAGACGGCACGCTCCGGTGCGACCTCGATCGGCGTGCGCAGCGGTGCGACGGCCGTTCCATTAGACAATGCGCTGAATGCCTCCTTCATCAAGGCGATGGCATCGCCCATCGGGACGAGTACGCGAATATCATCCGCCGTGAGTGCCAGCATGACCCTCTCCTTCCACTCGATCTGCGACGTGCGACGATGCATGAGAATATCAACCGATTTCGCTTCGTCGGCGTAATTTTGATGGCGGTAGGCCTTCCTGCCGGATGATAGTAGGATTGTACTGCGTGAAAAGGGGTTCCGCCGCCGCCCACGTGCATGATAAACTACCTCGCGACCGAAAATCGCCGATTGTCACGACACGATTTGAAATTGGGAGGATGCGATGCAGTTCGTCCGCTACATGGCCGATGGTGGGGCAAAATACGGCGTACTCGAAGGGACACAGGTACTTTCCGCAACGGGCGACCCCTTTTCCGGCCTGACACCGGGCGCCGTCGTCGGTTCGCTCGACAGCGTCACATTGCTGCCGCCCGTCCACCCCGGAAAGATCATCGCGGTGGGCCTCAACTACGTAGATCATGTCAAGGAAGGTGGCCGTGACCGCGATGTGCCGGATGAGCCGGTCATCTTCATGAAGCCGCAGAGTGCATTGATCGGCAACGGCGCGACGATCGAGTTGCCGACGAACACCGAGAATATCCACTACGAGGCGGAACTCGCTGTCGTAATCGGTAAGCGGGCACGACGGGTCGCGGAAGCGGATGCCTATGAGTACATCCTCGGCCTTACCTGCGGCAACGATGTTTCCGCGCGCGTGCTGCAAGCGAAAGATGGCCAATGGACGCGCGCGAAGGGGTTTGACACCTTTCTGCCACTCGGCCCCTCGGTTAATGTCGGTCTACGCGCCGATGATCTCGCCGTTCAGTCCCGCTTGAATGGCGAGGTGCGGCAGAGCGCGCGCACGTCGCAAATGATTTTCAGTGTACCGAAGTTGATCGCCTTCATCTCGCGCGTAATGACGCTCGATCCCGGCGATGTCATTATCACGGGCACACCGGCCGGCGTCGGCCCGATGAAGCCGGGCGATACGATCGAGATCGAAGTTGAAGGGATTGGCGTGCTGCGCAATCCTGTCGCGGCGGAATTGGCATAGGCACTGGCTGCAAAACGCATCGGGACTAAACCACCAAGACGCCAAGAGCGCCAAGAGGGAAAAAGAGCGCCAGAGAAAGAGAGACCAGCCGTCTTCGCTGATTTCTTGGCGCTCTTGACGTCCTTGGCGGTTTTGCGATCGGGTAAAGGAGTGAGCGATGGCACAACTGCAGGAGACGCGACTGGAGCGGCTCTTTTCCGATCAGGCGAAGGCGCTCCCTGCTGGCGCGCCGCAGGCATTCACGGCGGGCAGCGCCGACCGAATTTCCTTTTCAGGCGGGTTTCCCGACCCTGAAAGTCTGCCCGCGACGGCGATTGCGGCGGCGACCGCCCGCGCGATGGAAAAAAATGGCAAATGGGCGCTCCAATATGGTGCGTCGGTCGGTTACGCTGGGCTGATTGACCAACTGCGCACGAAGTTGGAGCGAGACAACGGTGTCGTGGCGGAGCGAGAGAATGTCCTGATTACAGCGGGCGCATCGCAGGCGATTGACCTTGTGTGTAGCGCGATGCTCAATCCTGGCGACATCGTCATTTCCGAGGAACCGACCTGGGCAGGCGCCGTGCGCATGTTCGACGCACATCGTGCGACGTGCGTCGGCGTGCCGCTCGACAACGAGGGGATGCGGCTGGACATCCTGGAGCAACGGCTTGCTGCATTCCGGGCGGAAGGCGTGCAGCCGAAGTTTATCTATGTGATCCCGACCTTCCAGAACCCGACCGGGGTGACGACGCCGCTCCACCGGCGGATGCGCCTCCTCGAACTGGCGAAGGAGTACAACGTCGCGATCCTCGAAGATGACGCGTACTTCGATCT
>JALYXG010000194.1 GCA_030947205.1 Chloroflexota bacterium | reverse complement strand
CGTATGGATCAACAATCAGACGCACGCCCGACACGTAGTGGAGCAGTCGTGGCATGGCAGGTCCCCTTTCGCCATTGGGTGGGATGAGCAGACAGTCCAGAGATTCCGTACAATAATGAAACGCTGCATGGCGTTCATGGTTGCGCATTGTACATGAGCAATTTTCTGAAGGAAACTTCGACCCATGCAAGCGTCACATCTGGTGTTCCGAGCCGGACTCGTGAGACCAATCTGAAGAAGCGCGGGATGAAGCGGTTGGGGTATTGGGTTGCTATGGCTGTTCTGCACTGGCGTTGTGGCGCCCTTCTCGGTGCCGGTGGAGCCGCGACGTATCAAAGGAGGTATTCACGTATGCCCGCTCGACAAAAGCCGCCGCGTCTCCAAGCCGGGATGACCCTCGGCATCGTCGCCCCATCATCGCCCGTTTTCGAGCGGTCTGACATCAATCGCGGCGTCGCGGCCCTCGAAAGACTGGGCTTCAACATCGTCTTTGGCCCCCATGCCCATGACCGGCGCGAGTACCTCGCCGGGCGGGACCGGGATCGCGCTGACGATTTGCTCGCAATGTTTTTCCGTGACGATGTGGACGCGGTGCTGTGCCTGCGCGGCGGCACGGGCGCGACTCGGACGGCCTATGCGATGGATCGCGACCGGCTCGCGCAACTGCGTGGTCGCCCGCCGAAGCCATTCATCGGCTACTCGGACATCTCCGTCTTCCACGCGCTCTTCGGTAAGGAACTGGACTGGACGACCTTTTACGGCCCGGTGCTGACCAGTTTCGCGAAGACGACGGAGTACACTCTCGCCTCATTCCGCGCCGCGCTGATGGCGGCCGAGCCGTTCGACATCCTGCCCAACCCCGACGATCCGTACGTGGAATGCGTCGTCCCCGGTGTGGTGGAGGGGGAGCTGGTGGGTGGCACGCTGCCGGTGCTGAACTGGACGGTCGGGACGCCGTGGGAACTCGATCTGCGCGGCAAAATCCTGTTTATCGAGACGAATCGGCGCGGGCCGGGGGACATTGACCGGTTCCTGTCACACCTGCTCGCGGCGGGCCGGTTGCAGCAGTGTGCAGGGCTGGTGATTGGGGAGTTGTTTGAGAGTGGGCCACAGATGCAGGGTAGCCTGAGCCTCGCGGAAATCTTCGACGACCTGATCGTGCCGCTCGGGATACCGACGCTTTACAACCTGCCCATCGGCCACGGCACGCACCACGCGACGCTGCCGATCGGGGTACAGGCCCGCCTGGACGCGACGGCCAAGACGCTCCGCATCCTCGAACCGGGCGTCACGTAGGGGGGGATGCTATTGGGCAACGTAGCCGCCATCTACGGCGAGCGCCTGCCCGGTGATGAACGAGGCGGCGTCGGAGCAGAGCCAGACGACGGTCTGTGCCACCTCCTCGGGCGTCCCGTCGCGCCGCATCGGGTGCATGTTGATCGCCTGCTCCCACCGCTCGGGCGTGTAGACCGGGCGGGTCATCGCGGTCTCAATCAGGCCGGGGCAGACCGCGTTGACGCGGATGCCCGCCGTCGCATATTGCACCGCGACCTGCTTGGTCAGCCCAATCACGCCATGCTTACTCGCGGTGTAGGCCGCCCCGAATCCGCCGATCAGCCCCGCAATCGAGGCGGTGTTGACGATCGCGCCACCCCCCTGCGCGAGCATCTGGCGGACTTCCGCTTTCAGGCAGAGCCATACCCCTTTGAGATTGACCGCCAGCACGTTGTCAAAGAGTTCGTCCGGGTAGTCGGTGAAGGGCTGGGCCGATGCCCCGGCGATGCCCGCGTTGTTGTGGGCAAAGTCGAGCCGCCCGTACCGCTCCACCGCGCCGTTCACGAGGGCTGTCACGTCGGGCGACTGGGAAACGTCCGCCCGGATAAAGGTCGCTTCGCCGCCCGCTTCGCGGATCATCTGCACCGTTGCTTCGCCGCCATCCGGCGCGACATCGCCAACGACGACCCGCGCGCCCAGCGCCGCGAAGGCGAGCGACGACGCTCTGCCGATCCCCGATCCGCCACCCGTGACGAGGGCGACCTTGCCCGTGAAGTCGAGCAGTTGGCTAGCGTTCGCCATGCGACACCTTCCTTGATTGGCTTCCTTGATGCGGCTACCGTCCGACCGCATTCCTGCATATCATACGGCCAAGCGCGCCGCCACCGGCTTTCTCGTTACATGTGCTCCACGATGGGGCCAATAGTTCCAACCATGTAGTGGATGCCGCCAGGTACGTTGGGCAGCGCGGTGACGAAAAAGGCAATCTCGCGACCGCCATCGAGACAAAGGATGTAATTGCGTTGCACGATCGCCAGGGGGCCACCCGCGATGACTTCAACTGCTCCGTCCATGCCTTTGGCGCGGCCGGTTCTCACCGTCGGCGTAAGGTGGTAGCGCACCGTCGCGATCCGTGTTTCGCCGTAGAGGACATCGCCCACGCCCGTCAGGTTTGTTTCTGTCACGCAAACCCCCGTGTCGCTGCTCCCGTTGCCATTCCGACACTCAGTGAGATTTAAGGATCGGCTCAGACGGTTTTCATCTCGCCGCGCGATACTCATTCTTGACGGGGCCGGACGGTTCGCGGCGATGGTCGAACGGATAACAGGATGCCGCACCCACCTGCCACACACCCGGAGTTGTGAGTCGTTCGTGGCCCGTCACTTCTTCAATGATTACTCCTTCCTCCTCCCCAACCCTTGTAGCGGCGTCAACCCTGGCGTCGCTGCTTTTTGCGCGCCGCAGATGGGGACAGGCGAATGCGCGCTATCAGTACGGATGCGCATCCGATTCGTGCAACAACAAGGGCGCGGCGTGGTCGTCCGTGCGCGGGTCGCGGACGCACCGGGCGACGACCAGTGTCGCCAGTACGCCGAGGATTGCGGCGAGCGCGAAAACGGTCGCGTAGCCGCGCCGGTCGGCGATGGCCGCTGCCATGATCGGCGCGCCGAAGGCGAACGGCGCCTGCGTCAGCATCGCCACGCCGATATAGGTCGGGCGCTGCTTTGGCGGGGCGAAGTCCACGATAAAGGTCAACGAGGCGAGTTGCAGCGCGCTGCTGCCCAGCCCGACCAGCGCGAAGACGAGGCAGTAGCCGGGCAGGCCGACCCACGGTTGCCGGGCCAGCACCGCGACGAGGGCCGCACCGCCGGTACACGCCGCGCCCGCGACCACCGTGCGCTTGTGGCCGTAGCGGTCACCGATATATCCCCACGCGGCGCTCCCGGCGGTTGAAGCGACGAGCAGGAGCACCGCGAAGAGGCTTGCCGCCGCGTCGGTGAGACCGAGGACACGCTTGGCGTCCACGACGTAGAAGGCGGTGGCTGCGCCCGCGCCCGTCACGAGCATGATCGTCAGGAGATACCAGCGCAGGTTGCGATCTCCCCGGACGAGTGCGGGCAGGCGATGCCACAATGCTGGTACGGACGAACGCACCGGGCCGGTCACCGCTGGACCGACTGGCGGTTCGCGACCGAGCGCGATGAAGACGAACGAGATAGCGAGGCAGACGAAGGTGCAGGCGAAGCAGAGCGCGCCGCCCGTAGACCAGCCGAAATGGCCGAGCAGGTAGGCCGCGCCCCCGCTCCCCGCGACGCCGAGCAGACCGCCCAGCGCGGACGACAGGCCGAAGAACCGCCCGCGCCAGTGGGCGGGGAACATGCGGGCGATCAGGTCGAGCCACGCCGGTGTCGCTACCCCACCCGCGAGGGTCGAAAGGGCGATCATCGCGAACAGGAGCCAGAGCAGGACGGCGGGCTGCGTGGTCGCCAGCAGCGGAGTGGCGACAGCAAGGACGAGATACGGAAGGCGCTCGACCACCGTCCACCCGATGACGAACGGCTTCTTGTGGCGGAGCCGCTCGGTGAGACCGGCGACAAAGAGCGGTGGCAGCAGGTTGGCGGCGCGCAGGGCGGGGATCGCCCCGAGCGCGAGGTTTGACCCGGAAAGATGCCGAACGAAGAGCGGCAGGATGCCGTACACCGAGGCAAAGTTGATGCCGAGCACGAACAGCGTGAGGTCGAGACCCATTACCACGAAATTCCAGCGAAAGGCGCGCGGCGGCAAGAGTATGTTCACCCGCTGCCCGATCACCCCCGCCATTCACTCTCTCCCACTATGCAGTTGCCTGACTAACGGACGACACAGTGCATCTCGGATAGAATGACGCAGTGTATACGAACCGCGCGATGTATGGCTGCGGAATCGAGATTCGAACGGTGAGAGTAAATAATGCGCGAACCTGCCGCCACGGAGTCGCCTTGTTCATGCGACGGCTGGGAAATTGCTACGCCGGACGTGTGAACATGGTGGCGCCGGTCACTGGGCGCGCGGGTGTATGCCTGTTCCAATTCGTGCGCCGACTGGAACCGGCGATTTGAAGGATCGGAGAGGCATATGGGTCGAGGCCGTTGTCGCTGCCGTTGCGGGTTGCTCCTGCTCGTCGTCCTCCTCGTTGGTTGCGGCGGCTCCAAGGCGCAATTGACCGCTCCTCCCGACACCATACGCGCACCGGTAGGGGCGACGTCGGCCCTCCTTCGCCCATCGCCCACTGCCCCGCGTCCGGTGTCCACCGCCGTCGCGGCCCCCTCGGATGTGCCGACGAAGGCCTACGAGACGCTCCGCTACGTCGAGTCGCACAACGGCAACCCGCCGCCCGGCTACGCGGGCGGGACGACCTTCGAGAACCGCGAGCGGCGATTGCCGCTGGGTCACTATAAAGAATACGATGTGGACCCGAGGGCGTCGGGCGGTCGCAACGCCGATCGGCTCGTGATTGATCAGGACAACGGCAGAGCCTACTACACGTCCGATCACTACGACACATTTATCCCACTTTCGTCGGGGCGGTGAAGCATGGCAACCTTGTGGGACGGCTGGAATACCCTGCTCACCCCGCGCCCCCCGTGGGCGCACCTCGTCCGCGCGGCGCAACGCGACCTCGAGGTCGCGTTGCGCGCCGACGCACCAGCAAACGTCGGCGCGGTCGTCCGCATGTTGCGCGGTGGTCGCTGCGCCACGAAGCGCGGCCTGATGCAGGAGTGGGGGGCGGCTCTCCAGTTCCCGTACTATTTCGGCGAGAACTGGGACGCCTTCGAGGAGTGCGTCAACGATCTGGGGTGGCTGCCCGCGCGTGGGTACATCCTCGCCGTGACCGACGCGGAGCGCCTGCTGGGTGAGGGCGATGACTTTGCGACCCTCGTCCACATCCTCGACGCTGCCGCGACTCGCTGGGAAGATGGGGCGGGGGCCGGACCCGACCGACCGAAGCTGCCCGTCTCTTTCCATGTCATCTTCCAATGCGATCGGGAAAAAGAAGGCGAAACGCGCCATCGCTTCGCGGATGTGGCGGTCGCGTTGGCGGAGCTGCCCCCGCTAGGGCCGTGACCGGGTGATGCCCGCGACTCCATCGCGGCAATTGTTGAACGAGCGAAACGGTGAGTTGTCCGTGCTTCGGGGTGGCGTTATGCCTCCACGCCCTCGATCTCGTCGATCAGCCGCGCCGCGTGATCCACATCGAGTACTTCCACAGCGGCGTCGGCCGCTGTGCTGGTCATCAGATAGCCGCCCGACGCGGACGGTTCGAGCGTGTACGTCACGCCCTCGGATTCGTGGGTGTAGGCGGGCCGTGCGGGCGCGGACCCTGCGACAGGCCGGTCGCCCAGCGGCTCGAAACGGCGATTATTGACGGCGAAGATCGCTGACATCGTGGTAATCCTTTCCTTGCGGTATCTGACGAATCGCTCTCTGTACTGCATTCGGGAGATAGGCGTGTGTCGGGGCTATGGCTTCATGTGTCCAGGATATGGTACCGCACCCCCTTCGGCTGGCAGTCGTCGCCATTGATCGGCGTTACGTCCATCGGACAGGCGGAGAAGACCAGTACGGCGTCGACCAGCGCGCGTAAGACGACATAGTCGCCCGCCGCACTCACTGGCGCGGCAATCGCCAGCGACATGTTGTCCCGCACGGGGATGTTCATCCACAGGTTGAGCGGGTTCGGCACGATCGGCGGCGCGATGTCGAGTGTGGCCAGTGCCGTGACGAAGTTGTCGCGGCAGT
>JALYXG010000193.1 GCA_030947205.1 Chloroflexota bacterium | reverse complement strand
TCGCTGTCGCACTCGTCATCCCTCGTTAACCCTCCCGCTGCACCGACATACGGCGCGTCGTTCGCTGCTGTCATTGCATCGTGGGTTAGTATAATGGAGGGAGTGAAAAGATGCTGCAACATGATTGGCGGAGCAGAATTGGATAGGGTTGATGCGCGTGGATGGACGGTACTGCTGATCGGTGGCGCATCCGGTGTCGGCAAGACCATCGCGGCACAGGTAATAGCCCGGCGGTCCGGTATCTCCTGGCTCCAGGTAGATGATCTACGTTTGGCACTACAGAGGAGCCATGTGACGTTGCCAGAGGCGACGGATGCCTTGTATTTCTTCGAGGAAACCCCGAATGTGCGGCGTCTGCCGCCGGAACGCTTGTGCGACGGCCTGATCGCAGTCGGCGCAGTCATGTCGCCTGCCATTGAAGTGGTTATCGAGAATCACATTGACCAGAACGTACCCGTCGTCATCGAGGGCGACGGCATTCTCCCATCACTGCTTCGGCGCGAGTCAGTCCAGTTGCGTGCTACCGGTGGGCAGGTACGAGCGATCTTCGCTGTCGAGCCGGACGAGGAGGCAATTCTCGCCAATATCACCGCGCGTGGGCGGGGGATGACCGGGTGGAGCGACGTGGAGTTGCAGACAGATGCGCGGGCGAAGTGGTTGTATGGGCAATGGCTAGCCAACGAGGCAGTTCGCTTCGACCTACCAGTGCTGGAACCGCGCCCGTGGAATACGTTCATCGAACGCCTTATGAATGCGAGTAATGTTTCTGAATGAGTTTCTACGCCCTTACGACTGATTTGGTTAGGAGTTACGCAGTTCGCGAGAGAAAACCCGGTGGTACGGGCGCCCTCTGGGCAGATTTCCAGCCTGCCTCTCAGGACGGGAACGGCAGGCTGGAAAGCCTGCTACCACCAAGAAAAACGCTCCAACTGCGTAAGTCCTAACGAGATTATCCGTCGGGAAGATGTGTGGCATGCGACGCGCTACATGCGTCGGCAAAGCTCGTCTGCTGCCTGCGTGCTCTCAGTTCTCCGCTCTACCCCTTCACCGCCCCCGCCGCGAGGCCGGCGACGATGAAGCGTTGCGCTCCGAAATAGAGCAGCAGCAGCGGGATGCTCATCAAGAAACCGCCCGCCATAATCATGCCCCACAAGAAAACGTCGCCGAAGATCAGTTTCGTCAGGCCCGGCGCGAGGGTGAATTTATTGCTGTCGCTGAGCAGAGTGAAGGCATAGAGATATTCGTTCCACGCCAGCGTGAACGAATAGATCGCGGCGACAGCGATCCCCGGCGTAGCGAGTGGCATGATGATCTTCGTCATGCTTTCCAAACGCGTCGCTCCATCTACCATCGCGGCGTCCTCCAGCTCGCGCGGGATGCTGAGGAAGTATGCCTTGAGCAAGTAGACGCTGAACGGGATTGAGAAGGTGAGGTACACGGCGATCAGCGCGGGCAGTTGATCCAACAGGTGGAGGTCCTTGCAGACGATGAAGATCGGGATGAAGAGCAGCGTGGACGGGAAGAGGTAGACGAGAAAAACCGCGTTGGCGAAGACCCGCCGCCCCGGGTAGCGCAACCGCGACAGGCTGTACGCGGCGAAGGTCGCGAACGAGACGGAAAGAATCGTGCTGGAAACCGAGACGATCACCGTGTTGCGCATCCACGTCATGTACGGGTACTGGTGAACCAGATCGCGAAAGGCCTTGAAGGTGAGATGCGTCGAAAACAGGGTCGGCGTCCGCGCGGTGGTGAGGGTCGGGGGGTGGAACGCCGTGATCGTCATGAAGTAGACCGGAAAGAGCGCGATCAGCAGGACGACGGCGAGCAGCAGCCAGCCGAACGTCCGAAAGGCGAGGCGCTGCGTCCGGTATGCCAGGATGCGCTTCCGCACGGCGGGTTGCGCCACCGTGCGGCCGACGAGCGGTTTGACGGTCATGCGATCTCCTCCCGGCGATTCATGAAGCGGTTGAGCAGGACGATGAACCCGACGAGGATCGGCAGCATCAGCACGGAGACCGCAACCCCCTTGCCCAGTTCGAGGCCCGGAATGGCGATCTTGTACGTCAGCGTCGAAAGGACATCCGTCGCGCCGCCGGGGCCGCCGCGCGTGAGGATCCAGATAATCGAGAAGTCATTGAAGGTGAGGATCGTCGAGAAGAGCGTCACGACCGCAATCACGGGCGTGATGCCGGGCAGTGTCACCTTGACGAAACGCGACCAGACACCCGCACCGTCCACCTTCGCCGCATCGTACAACTCCTGCGGCACGGCCTGAAGCCCGGCGAGGATCGTGATGACGAAGAATGGAAAGCCGCGCCAGACATTGACCGCGATCACCGAACCCATCGCCTTACTCGGATCGGCCAGCCAGAGTGTCGGGGTTGTCTGGATTGCGCTTTTCTGCAAGAGGTAGTTGAAGACACCGCCCACGTCGTTGTACATCCACTTCCAGACGAGCACCGAAACGAGCGTCGGCATTGCATAGGGGAGCAGGACGATCGAACGCCAAAGGCCACGCAGCGGGATCGCTTCATTGAGGATCAGCGCCACTACCAGGCCGAGGAGCAGTTTACAGATGATCGAGCCGCCGGTGAACTCGATGGTATTCTTCACCGACTGCCAGAAGGCGCGATCCTGCAAGACGGTCGTGTAATTCTTCAGGCCAATCCATGGGGCGTCCTGCGCGCCGAGCAGTTTCTTGTGGAACGAGAGCCAGAGCGCCCGGAGGAAAGGCAACCCGATCAGCACGACGATCAGGAGGGCCGTGGGGAAGAGCAGCGCGTACCCGAAGCGCGTATCGCGATTGACTCGCCTGCGTTCCGCCTGTTTCGGTTCGGGAATGACTTCCCGCGCCGCGACCGATCGTGTCGCCATGATTCCCTCCCTGGGAGTAATCAGTAGTCGGTAGTCAGTAGTCAGAACGGGTAGAACACCGCTCCCACTGACTACCGACTACTGACTACTGTCTACTTTTCCCGCTACTTTTTTGCGAACTTCGCCTTCGCCTTATCGGCGGCGTCCGCGAGGATCTTGATCGCCTCGGCGGGCGATTTACCGTTGACGACGACCGCCTGCATCATGTCCTTCGGCGCGCTGATCGTGATGTCGTCGAAGATCGGACTCAGCCCGGTATCGGACGAGGCGGC
This sequence comes from Chloroflexota bacterium, assembly GCA_030947205.1. Taxonomy (GTDB): domain Bacteria; phylum Chloroflexota; class Chloroflexia; order Thermomicrobiales; family JALYUS01; genus JALYUS01. The sequence continues at coordinate 10,645 of JALYXG010000193.1, read as the reverse complement.
GAGCGCGTTCGGCACGATATTCTCCGCGACTTCCTTGTTCCACTCGTCCTGTGTGAAGAAGGGGAGGCTCACGTAGTTCTTCATGATCGGGAACCAGTACGATCCCGCCTTCTCCAACTGGGCCGGGTAGCGCTCCGGCGAAAGGATCATTTTGGCGACCTGCATGGATTCGTCAATCGCCTGGCCCTTTTTGTTAATCACCAACGCCGCGCTGCCGGCAGTCTGAACCAACTTGCCGGGGTTCACCTGCGACGGCCACGCCTGCAAGTACGTCTTCGAGAGGAGGTCCTTGTTGTCCTTGCGCATCGCCAGCACGATGCTGCCGGGGTTGGAGACGCAAGCGGTCTGGCCGGAAAGCCACGCCTCGTTGTTGCCGGAAGCCTGCTGGGAAACGACGCCGGGCGGCATCATCTTGTTCTTGAAGAGGTCCGTGTACGCCTGGAGACCGGCGATATTCTGCGGCGTATTGATCGTCGGGTTGCCTTCCTTGTCGAAGATGCGCCCACCGAACATCCACATCCACTGCAAGCCGTTGCCGGTCCAGTCCGCCTCGGTCATCTGCCCATCGTAGGCATAGAAGTTCTGGTCGGGCTTGTTGACTTTCTTGAAGGCGTCCATCAGTTGATCAAAGGAGGTGATCGGCAATTTGACGCCGACTTCCGCGAACTTGTCCTTGCGCATGTGGACGAACCACGGCTCCGAGTTCATCGGGACATTGATCCGCTTGCCGTCCGCCGTTTTCGAGTTACCCTCCGCGAGATCGAGCCAGCCGCCACCGGTCTTGCCGATGTCGTCATAGAGCGCCTGCACATCCATCGCATAGCCGTTCTGGTTCCAAAGGGCGGACGCATAGGTGTACGTGATGTCCGGCACGACACCGGCTTCCATCGCGACGACTTCCTTCTGCGCGTGCTCGTCGTTGCTGAAGAGTTCGATTTTAACATCGAAGCCCCCCTTCGCCCCCGCCATCTTGACGGACTCACTCAGGTAGTCATTCGATTCCGGCAGGAACTGCTGCCGCCCCCAGAAAAGGACGGTCTTTTTCTTGCCGCCGGACGCCTGCGCCGGAGCGGTCGTCGGGGAACTACCCGTCGTCGCGGCGGCGGGTGCTGCCGTGCCGCTCGTGCTGGCTGCGGCCTTCGGCGTATCCGTGGCGCTGCTCCCGCCGCAAGCAGCGAGAATCGCGGCGGCGGCGCTCGCCGTCACGCCGCCGAGGAAACCGCGCCGACTCAACCGATGCAATCGCTCGTGTGCCATGTGTACTGGCTCCTTCGCTACCACGAATCCCCACTCCCGAACGATACGAAAACGTGCGGCCCATCGGGGCCGTTTCCCGCCGGAATCCCGACGGTACGATGCACGTATGACGCCTCTGCCTGATTCGTTCACCATCTCGTTATGTCAGGTTCGTGTCTGGCGGGAGGGTAGCATGGCGCATAGCCAGTGTCAAGCAAAGAAAAGCGGGGGTTAGGTTCCCCAGTCGCCATCATCAGTACGGCGCGGTACGATACACAAGCGAAAGAGCGCGCCGCGTAGGCGGCTGTCGAAAGAAGTTGGAGGAAAAGACGATGCTGGAGCAGCAGGAATTGGCCGGGTGGCTCGAAGAGCGACAGGAACGTTTCATCCAGATGGCGGATACGATCTGGGCGAACCCGGAGGTGGCGCTGACCGAATCGAAGGCGTGCGCGCTCCAGGCGGACGCGCTCGCGCGGGACGGATTCGCGATCACGCGGGAGGTCGGCGGGCTACCGACCGCGTTCATGGCCGAGTGGGGAAGCGGCGCGCCGGTGATCGGCTACCTCGGCGAGTACGACGCGCTGCCGGGACTGTCGCAAAAGTCGCAGTCGGGGCAGGACCCGGTCGTAGCCGAGGGGCCGGGGCACGGGTGCGGGCACAACCTGCTCGGCACCGCCGCGCTCGCCGCCGCGATGGCGCTCAAGGCGTGGTTCCAGGAGACCGGGCAATCCGGCACCGTGCGCTACTACGGCTGCCCGGCGGAAGAAACGATCACCGGCAAGGTGTATATGGCTCGCGCGGGCGCTTTCGACGACCTCGACGCCGCGCTCACCTGGCACCCCGGCGGCGTCAATACCGTCCAGTGTGGCAGTAGCCTCGCGGTGGACAACCTCAAATTTCGCTTCCACGGGCAAACAGCGCACGCGGCGGCGGCGCCGGAAATGGGCCGCTCCGCGCTCGATGCCGTCGAACTGATGAACATCGGCGCGAATTTCCTGCGCGAGCACGTCATCGAGACGGCGCGCATCCACTATGTGATCACGAACGGCGGCGGCGCGCCGAATGTTGTGCCGGACGAAGCCGAGGTCTGGTACTTCGTCCGCGCGCCACGGCGCGATCAGGTCGAGGCGATCACGGCGCGCGTGCGCGATATCGCCCGTGGCGCGACGCTGATGACCGGCACGACGGTGGAGGAGGATTACCAGTGCGGCGCGTACAATGTGCTGCCGAACCTCACCCTCGCCGACGCCGCGCTCGCGGTGATGGGGGAAATGGGGCCGATGGAGTTCACGGACACCGAGCGCGCCTACGCGCGGGCAATCGCGGACGCCTACCCGACGGCCGTGCGCGCGGGCGTGATCGAGAGCCACGGGCTACCCACCCGCTTGCTTGACGAGTCGCTGACGGGCGAACTGTTCGCCCCGCTGGACAAAGGCAAAGTGATGCCCGGCTCGACCGACGTGGCCGATGTCTCGTGGATCACGCCCACGCTGCAAGTCTGGACGGCCTGCTGGGTCGTCGGCGTGCCGGGGCATAGCTGGGGGATCACCGCGACGGGCGCAATGTCCATCGGGCACAAAGGGATGCTCTACGCGGCCAAGGCGATGGCGCTCACCGGGGCCAGGCTCGTCAGCGACCCCGCGCTCCTGGAGCGGGCACGCGCGGAGTACGCTGAAGCGACCAACGGCAAGGCCTATCGCACGCCGCTGCCGGAAGGCTTGCAGCCACCGCTTCCCAAAGCATCCGCCCATACGTAGGGGAGAATGAGACGACGCGCGCGAACGACCGCGTACCGGGATCGGTGGAGGAACAATGGTCACGGTTCTGTCGGAAATCACGACCGCCCACGGCGGCACATCCCACGTCACGATCCACGACCTGCCAATCCCCGGCAATATCGTCTGGTACGCGGCGGATGTCGCCTTGCCGTCCGGTCGGCACGTCGCATGGCGATTCGGCTATACCCATCTCCATGCACGAGAAGAAGAGGACAAGGGGCATACGATCACGCCGGAAACCTTTACGCGGTTCATCCGTGAGATCGTAACGCAGCGCCTCCAGCACGAGCCGCTGCGAGACTATCCCGATCTTGCCTTTGGCGAGAATCGACCGCTCCCACCGCACGCCTTCGGTCTGCCCGATGACGAAATGCGCGACTACACCGATCCCGCGTTCGATACGTTGCTTTCGCAGGGCATGGCAGAAGAGTATTACGGGATGTTGTCCGGATACGGAACGCCATGGACACTGGAAGACTTCCGGCACTTTCGGGATGAAGTCTCCCGTGAAGCGGAGCGAGAGATGGATGAGGAAGACGGCGAAAAGACATCCAGCGATGGATGAGCGTTTCGTCGTTGATACACATCCGTTGGCATGGTATCTCGATCACGGCCCGTCGCTTTCGCCGACTGCATCGCACTTCATCGCCGAAGCGTTCGATGGGAGACGGCATATGCTCCTCCCTATTATTGTGCTCGCCGAACTCGTCGGGGTGATGGTGAAACGGCGCGTGCGTTTCGATCATGAAACGTTTGTTGATCGTCTTCCTCAGACCGGCTTTCAGTTGCTGGCCTTCGACGAGCCGGTATTGCGGCAGTTCTACCAACTGCCAACCACGCTCGATATTCATGATCGTATCATCGTCGCGACCGCGCTCGTATACAATGCATCGGTCGTGACGAAGGACGAGAAGATCGTCGCAAGCGCCACCGTGCCGGTGGTCTGGTAGTTGGAGGAAAGCAATGGCGTACGATGTCACACTCATCCCCGGTGACGGGATCGGGCCGGAAGTGGTCGAGGCGGCGCGGCGCGTGCTCGACGCGACGGGCGTCGGCTTCACCTGGCACACGGCGGACGCCGGGCTGGACGCGCTGGAAAAATATGGTGAAACGCTGCCCGAGGCGACCGTCGAGAGTATCCGCCAGACGAAACTTGGCCTGAAGGGGCCGATCACCACGCCGATTGGCACGGGCTTCCGCTCCGTCAATGTCGGGCTGCGGCAGGCGCTCAACTTGTACGCGAATGTCCGCCCGGCGCGTATCTTTCCCGGCGTCCGCACGCGCTACGACAATGTGGACATCGTCGTCGTGCGCGAGAACACGGAGGACCTCTATGCGGGCGTCGAGTTCGACACCGGCACGGAGGACGCGAGGAAAGTGATCGAGGCAATTAACCCGCTCACCAAGCGGAAACTCGCCGCGTCCTCAGCGATCTCGATCAAGATGATCACGCCCGAAGCCTCGCGCCGCATCGTCACGTACGCCTTCGAGTATGCCCGCGCGAACAAGCGCCGCCTCGTCACCGCCGTCCACAAGGCGAACATCATGAAGTTCACGGACGGCCTTTTCCTCCACGTCGCCGAGGAAGTGGCGAAGGAATACCCGGAGATCGAGTTCAACGACCGAATTGTGGACAATGTCTGCATGCAACTCGTCCAGCGGCCGGAGGAGTACGATGTTCTCGTACTGCCGAATCTCTACGGCGATATTGTCTCGGACCTCGTGACGGGCCTTGTCGGTGGCCTCGGCATCTCGCCGGGTGCGAACATCGGCGACGGCGTCGCCTGCTTCGAGCCGATCCACGGCAGCGCACCGAAGTACACCGGCCAGAACAAGGCGAACCCGACAGCGGAGATTCTTTCCGGTGTGATGATGCTCCACCACATCGGCGAGCACGCCGCAGGGGATCGCGTCGAGCAGGCCGTACGCCGTGTCATCGAGCAAGGCACGTCCGTCACGTACGACTTCAAACCGAACCGCGACGACCCGACCGCCGTCGGTACCTCCCAGATGGCGGACGCAATTATTGAGGCGATGGGGTAAAAGCCCTAACCCCCTTCCCCACGGGGGAAGGGGGTTTCTTCATTTGCTGCGTCGTTCAACGGAAGAGTTCGTCCACCGCGACGCGCCAACCGGGGAGTGCGGGTTCAGCATCAGCGGTATCACCGGCCCGAGATTCTCGTGGTACATCGGGATCGGCGGTGTGGTACGAGGCGACAATACGCGCGCGCGTATCAACGTCCCAGACGACTACTGTGCCAGTGGCGAAGTAATCGCGTCTCTTTGCGGCATAGTCGGCGTCTGCGGTCGGGCCGTAATCATTCTCCGAGCGTACTTCGACGGCGAAGACCGGCGCACCTTCCACAAAGCGCATACGGTTTTCCGGGAGATGAAAGGTGTATGACGCATCGGGACTGAACGATTTCCGATGTGGCAAGTTGACAATGTACCCGAGGTTGTCTGTCCCGGCACGACCCCGCTCCGTCTCACGCTCGTATGAAAGAAGGGAAGCGGCGATGACGAGTGCAACATGATTTGGGTCCGAACCCGTGGGCGACATCTGCACCAGCCTTCCGTCCACGAGTTCATACGTGCCGCGATCATCCGGGGCATGATACAGGTCCTCGATCATGGCTTCGATACTGGTTTCCATCATGGCTCCTTTGCTTCACGATCAGTATAGCGTAACCCGCTCCCCTTGACGCGACTGGTACAATAACAAGTCCGGTTCGCGCCGCTCCTGGCGGCATTTGGCTCCCCTCGATGCCTGAAGGGAGGGTTTTTCGTGCGCCTGTATTACGAGGTCGCGCTTCGCTCCTATCGGCGATGGACGGCCTACCGCGCCGCGACGTTCTCCGGCATCGTCACCAACTGCTTCTTCGGTTGTATCCGCGCGCTCATTTTCATCTCCCTTTATCACGCGCGCGGCGAGGTCGCCGGATATGATCTGACCGACGCCATCACCTTTGTCGCGCTCGGGCAAGGGATACTGATGGTGCTTTATTTGTGGGGTTGGTGGGAGGTCGCCGATACGATCAAGACGGGCAGCGTCGTGACCGACCTTTCCCGCCCGTACGACTACTATGCCTACTGGCTCGCGCGGGATATGGGACGCGCCGTGTATCATCTCCTTTTCCGGGGTATCACGTCATTCGTCGTCATCGCGCTGATCTTCGGGGCGCGCTTCCCCGCGTCGCTTCCTCAATGGCTTCTGTTCGCGCTCAGTCTCGTCCTCGCCGCCGTTACGTCGTTCGCCTTCCGGTTCATCGTCAACATCAGCGCCTTCTGGCTCCTCGATGTGCGCGGCGTCGGAAGCGCGGCGGCCATCACGGCGACGCTCTTTTCTGGCTTCGAGGTGCCGCTCGTCTATTTTCCCGGCTGGCTGCTGCTCGTCAGCAACATCCTCCCCTTTCGCGGCATGATGCAAACCCCGGCGGACATCTTCCTCGGCCATCTCGCGGGTAGGGATGCGCTCGCGGCATTCGCCCTTCAGATCATCTGGTGTGCCGCCCTCATCCTCACCGGGCGGGCGATGGTCGTTGCCGCGACGCGGAAAGTCGTCGTGCAAGGAGGGTAACGAGTGCTGAGCGCTGAGTTTTCGCTCTATCTCCGCTTCATCGCGGCACGTATCCGGGGGCAGATGCAGTATCGGACGTCGTTCGTCCTCGATGTGATCAGCCGCTTCCTCGTCAATGGGCTGGAACTCGCCGGTATCTTCATCCTTTTCCGCCAGTTCAATTCGCTCGGCGGGTGGCGGGTCGGGGAGATCGTCTTTCTCTACGGGCTTGTCACCGTCTCCTTCGCGTTCCACGAAGTAGTCGCGCAGAGTTTCGAGGATTTCTCGCTTACGGTGCGGCAGGGCGAGTTTGATCGCATCCTGCTCCGCCCCGTCACGCCGCTTGTCCAGGTGCTCGCCTCGGATTTCCAACTGAAGCGGCTCGGGCGGGTGCTCACGGGCATCCTCGCGCTCGTCCTCGCGTTGATGCGGGTGCATCTGACATGGACGGTCGGGAAACTGCTGTATCTGCCGGTCGTCATCCTCAGCGGCGTTTTTCTCTTCGCCGCGATTGATCTGATCGGCGGCACGCTCTGCTTCTGGACGATCGAGCGGACGGAGGTGATGAACGTCTTCACCTACGGCGGCGTCTTCATGTCGAGCTACCCAATCAGTATCTATCAGGCGTGGATCCGCCGGACGTTCACGTTTGTGATTCCGATTGCCTTCGTCGCCTACTATCCGGGTCTCTATTTCCTCGACCGCACCGACCCGCTCGGCCTACCGCGCTTCGTTGCATTCCTCTCGCCCGCCGTGACGGTCGCTTTCTGCGCTGTCGCTCTTTGGTTCTGGAGTTGGGGCGTGCGGCATTATCAGAGTACGGGAAGTTGAGGGGAAGCAGTGAGCAATGAGCAAACCAGTCCACTCATTGCTCATCGTGCAAGAAAGGATGAGGCGATGATTGTCGCGGAGGGATTGGAAAAGACGTATCGGGTGCCGGTGCGGCAGAAGGGCGGGGCGCTCAGATCGTTCGTCTCGCGCGGGACGCAGGCCGTGCGTGCGGTGGACAACATTTCGTTTCGCATCGCGCCGGGGGAGATGGTCGGCTATGTCGGGCCGAACGGGGCGGGCAAGAGTACGACGATCAAGATGCTCACCGGCATCCTCGTACCGTCGGGCGGGCAGGTGCGCGTTGCGGGGCTGGATCCGACGCGGCAGCGGCGCACGCTCGCCGCGCGGATTGGCGTCGTCTTCGGCCAGCGGACGCAACTCTGGTGGGACCTGCCGCTGATCGAATCGCTCGAACTCCTGCGCTACGTCTATCGCGTGCCCGCAACGCGCTTCGCGGAGAATCTCGCGGCATTCCGCGACATCCTCGGCCTCGACGAATTCCTGCAGACGCCGGTGCGGCAACTCTCGCTCGGCCAGCGGATGCGCGGCGATCTCGCGGCGGCGCTCCTCCACGACCCGGCGATCCTTTACCTCGACGAGCCGACGATCGGGCTGGATGTCGTCGCGAAAGGGCGCATCCGCGAGTTTCTGCTGGAAATCAACCGCGAGCGCGGCGTCACGGTACTCCTGACGACGCACGACATGGCGGACATCGCGCACCTCTGCGCGCGGATGATGATTATTGACCACGGCCATTTGCTGTACGATGGCAGCGTCGCGGCGATCCGCGACCGCTTCGGCACCGAGCGGACGCTGGTGGTGGATTTGGAAACGGACGAACCGGGGCCGCTCACGGGGCTTCCTGCCGAGGAAGTCCGTGCGGACGGCCTGCGCCGCTGGTTGCGCTTCCGCCGCGCCGAGGTGACGGCGGCGGAACTGATCGCCGCCGTTTCCGCCTGCTACCGCATCCGTGACCTGACCATCGAGGAACCGGAGATCGAGGACATCGTGCGACGGATTTATCTGGAGGGAATAGCGATGAGCGATGAGCGATGAGCAATGAGTAGGGAAGCGACGCCCCTCATTGCCCATCGCTCATCGCTCATCGCTGATGCTTATGCCCTATCCCACGCAACATCTCGCGGTGACGCTGCCATTGATCGCGGCAATACCTCCCCGCTATCGCCTGCCAGTCTTGATCGGCGGTGTGCTGATTGATGTGGATCATTTTCTCGATGTCGGGGTCCATAAGGCTGGGAGAGGGGTGGATCGCACCTTTATCCCCTTCCATGGTCTCGATGTGATTGCGGCGGTCGCACTCGTCGCGTCGTGGCGGAAAAGCCCGACACTCGGCGCGGTCGCGCTCGGCATGGCGCTCCACCACGCGATGGATTACGTAAGCGAGCGCAACTGGGTGAAAGTCTCGCTCCTCTGGCGCGCAAAACGCCGCTTCTACGCCCCGAACGTCCATCGCGACTGGGAGGATCGCTCCCCGCTCACCTGGCTTTGATGTGATATATATTTCTCTTGTCATTTCAGTTATTCTTGCCGGTACATATGGGAGTCGTAGGTGAGCGATGGGGTGAGATATGATTGGCCGCTTTCTTGTTACTTATGAATCGGGCATGTGTCAATGCCGAAAAGATGTCATCCCACTGGCATTGCATAATGGTACTGCATGTAGTACCATGCTGATGTGCCGATGAGTCGCGACAAGAAACTCATCGAGCAATTGCTTCAGCGGCCCCGCTCAGGAATGCGGTGGGATGATGTTCGTAAGGCCCTTGAAATGTTGGGGTGGGAATTGAAGCGTCAGAAGGGAAGTCACGCAGCATTTAGGAAAGACAGCCGCCAAGCGATCACAATCTCGCTTGTTGGCGGACAGATGGTTCGAAGAGAAGCCATCGCGGATATTTGCGTGAATGCTGATGAAGACATTCGCGCGTTTCTAGGATCGGATGAATAAGATGGTTACAGCACATCGCAAACCACTCGAAGCGTACCTGGCGATGGAATATCCCCTCCAAGTCGTCGCCAGCCTTGATGGGGGATACGTTATTCGTTTCCCTGATCTACCGGGTTGCGTCTCGCAGACCGACGATCTCGCGGAAGTTGGCGTTATTGCGGAGGAGATTCGCACGCTTTGGATTGAAACCGAATACGAAGCAGGTGCGGATATCCCTTCTCCTTCGTACTCCGAAGAATACAGTGGCAAGTTCAATCTGCGACTGCCGCGTTCACTGCATCGGACGCTCGCCGAATCGGCCGCACAAGAAGGGGTCAGTCTCAATCAATACGTCACAATGCTGCTCGGGCGCCGGGATGCGCAGGCCCACATCGAACGGCAACTTGAAGCGATTGAAGCGCAATTTGCCGCGATGAGCGAGCAAATAGTCGCCGCATAATCTCTCGGCGCTCGGGATCTGCAACTCCAGCGCGTATGTGACTGATCGCGATGCAGCAATGGAACAGATGACATGCTCCGTCACGACGGGAGCCAAGGGCGTTGCTGCGGGGGTTGGAGATAGCCCTGGTGGCCGGCGTCTTTGACGTGGTAGAGATGACCGTCAATCGTTGTGACGTAGAGGGTGCGGAGGTCGGCGTCGCCGAAGGTGCAGTTGGTCGGGCGCCCGGCGGGGACGGGGTGTTCCTCCAATACCGTGCCGTCTGGCGCGAAGACGGCGATTCGGCAGCCCGGCCCGCCGAGTTCCCAGCCGCACGTCGCGACGATGTTTCCCTCGGTATCGAAGCACATGCCGTCAATGCCCCGGTTCGCACCGAAGTCGTGCAGTACCGTATAGTCGCCGAGCGTGCCGTCTTCCCGGATCGGATACGCGCGCAACTCGCGCTTCGCGGTCTCGACGTAGTCGCTCTGTGCGACGTACAGCGTGCGCTCGTCTGGCGCAAGCAAGATACCGTTCGGACGGGTGGTATCGAAAGTCATCCGCTCGACCCGCCACGGCGTCGAGTCGTCGGCATTCGGCGTGAGACGATAAACGGAGTCGTGATCGAGCTCGCGCCCCTCCTGCTCGCCATAGCGCGGATCGGTGAAGTAGAGACGCCCCTGGCGGTCGAGTGCGAGATCGTTCGGTGCGTTGAACCGCTTCCCCTCGTACTGGCTGATAAGGACCGTCTTCGCGCCGTTCGTGTCGTAACAGGCCATCGTACCGCTGACACTCTCGCAGGCGAACAGGCGGCCATCCGGCGCGAGGAGGAGGCCATTCGTGCCGTTCGTGTCCGCATA
>JALYXG010000068.1 GCA_030947205.1 Chloroflexota bacterium | reverse complement strand
TACGTCCCCGCCGCCACGGCCATCTGCGGCTCGGCGGCGCGCTGCTGGGCGCGGAACCAGTCGTAGGTGTAGCGCATTCCTTCGGCAAAGGGGACGACCGGTTCCCAGCCGAGATCGCGCTTCGCCTTTGCGGCGGAGATGATCCGGTCGCGGTAGTCGCCGGGACGGCCCGGTTGCTCCTCAATCATCACATCGTTACCGACAAGGTCGCGCACTGCATCTGCCACTTGCCGGATCGTGATTGTTTCTGGCCCTTCGAGGTTGTACGTCTGGTTCTTCGCCACTTCGCCGAGCGCGAGGACGTGGGCGCGGGCGAGATCGCTGACATACAGGAAGTGACGGCTCGCGTGGCCGACAGTCAGCGGTTCGCCGCGCAGCGCCTTGCCGAGGAACTTGGCGATCACCAGTTCGTCGCGCATTCGGGGGCCATACGGGATACCGTAACGAAGCACGGTGTACGGGATGCCGTACAAATGGCTCCAGTCCGACAGCAGCATCTCCCCGGCGATCTTGGACGACGTATAGACGTGGTTCGTCGCGTTGGCGGCGAGCGGGGTCGCCTCCGTCAGCGGTTCGGGCGCGTCCGCCGGGGCGGCATTGTAGACCCAGACCGTCGAGGCGAGGATCACCCGCGCGACGCCCGCCCGACGCGCCGCTTCCAGCACATTCGCCGTGCCGAGAATATTGGTGCGCACGCAGGCGAGAGGATCGTTGAAGGCATGATTGACGTTTGAAACAGCGGCGAGGTGAAAGATCGCTTCCTGGCCCGCGAAGGCGGCGGTGAGGGCGTCCACATCGTCAATCGTCCCCATAATGAGCGGCACATCGCCCCGATGGAGCCGCACGCCGGGCACGTCGAATGCCGTGACATCCTTGCCCGCACCGACCAGCGCGTCCACCACATGCGACCCGATGAACCCACCCGCACCCGTGACTAGCGCGTACTGCATTGTTTACCTAATCCTCCGGCCCCCTTCCGTCACTCGGCGTGGGAAGGGGGAGCGATTTTCTGACTACCGACTACTGCTCACTACCTGCTCGCTCAGTACTGCCGCGAGCGCCTTGAGGACGTGCCGGGCCTGATCGTCGGTCATCGTGGCGGAGATCGGCAGGCAGAGTTGCCGGGTGCAGGTATCCTCCGCGTGCGGGAGCGATCCGGTCTTCCATTCGGCGAAGACGGGCTGCTCGTGGCAGGGCACATCGTAGACCTCGCCGGAGCATGAGACTTCCCACTCCTCGCGCAGTCGCTGCTTGAATGCCGCGCGGTCCACACCGGCGGGGAGCAGCACCGGGTATTTGTAGTCGCACGAGACGCCGTTTTCGGAGGGGCGGATCGGCGTCAGGTCGGGCATACCAGGCAGCCCCTCGTCGTAGAGGTTGGCGATGTGGTTGCGGTGGGCGATGAATTCGTCCAGCCGCGCCAGTTGCGACAGGCCAATCACGGCGTGGATTTCGGACATCCGCCAGTTATTGCCGAGGCGGGTGTGGAAATTCGTCAAGAAACCGGCCTTGCCCTGATCGCGGTAGATGCGCGCTTCTTCGGCGATGCGGTCGTCGTTGGTGACGATCATGCCGCCCTCGCCGGAAGTCATCACCTTGGTCGGGTAGAACGAGAAGGAGGCGGCATCGCCCCATGTCCCGGCGCTCCGCCCGTCGGGGTGCCCGTTTGACGGGCCGATGCTGCCCTGCGCGTGCGCCGCATCCTCGAAGAGCCAGCAGCCGTGCTGATCGCAGAGCGCGCGGATTTCGTCCATGTGGGGCGTGATGATGCCGCCGATGTGGACGACGATCACGCCCGCCGTTTCCGGGCCGATCAGTTGCCGCAGGTGGTCCACATCTACGGAAAGCGTCGTCGGGTCGGTGTCAATGAACCGCACGCGCCCACCCGCGTGGAGGACGGCGGCGGGGGTGGCGAAGAAGGTATTCGTTGGGACGAGCACTTCCCTGCCCTCGACGCCGAAGGCGCGGAGCGGGATTTCGATGGCGCTCGTGCCGCTCGACACGGCGATGGCGTGCTTGACGCCGATCTTCGCCGCGAACTGCTCCTCGAACTGCCGCCCGTACTTGCCGAGCGTCAGTTGGCCGCTTTGGAGGATTTCGTCAATCTGTCCGAGGATCGCCGCGCGATCCTCGGGTGGGAAATAGATACTCGCCGCGGGTACTTTCATGCGCGTTGCCGCACCCTTTCTTTTCTCCCTCTTCCCCGCGCGGGCCGTATGCTTCCTTCCGCGCTTGGATGAGATAATGGCACACGCAGCATGAACGGGAGATGAAATGAGTAGCGAGAATGCGAATACTAATGAAAGGCAGATGCCCTGAAGCGTGCCTACACTGTACTGCTATTCCCCGTTTATATTTAGTGCGCCGATGGAGGCATACCATGACTGAATCTGTGCGCGTCGAGCGAATGCACGCGATGCCCGCCGCTCTCCTCAATCGGGTCAATGTCCGCTTCCCAGATCATCAGTGGGAAGCGACGAACGCCGCGCGCTTCTGCGAGGACGCGACGAATGTGCTGCTCCTCGCCTATCGCGGCGATACGCTCTGTGGACTGCTGATCGCCTATCGTTTGCAATGCCTCGACGGGCGTCGGGCGCAATTGTTCATTGATGAGGTGGATGTGCACGAGGACAGTTGGCGTCGCGGCGTCGGGCGCGCGATGCTCGCCAGCATCATGCAGATCGCGCGAGAGATGGATGCGGGCGAGGTATGGGTGCAAACGCACGCCTCGAACGCGCCCGCTGTCGGGCTGTATCGCGCGGTCGGCGGCGTCCCGGAGGACTCCGACGAAACCATTGTCTCGTTCGCCTTTGAAATCTCGCATTCCTGAGAAATACCTGCGATACGCGTGCAGCAACAGCATCGTCGGGCGGGTGAATCGCCGTGAAGCCCGATTCATCCCTGCGTCATGCTCCGCCAGATAAACTGAAAAGACAGGGCGGGGATTGCGCTATGATACGCAGTACGTGGCGCTGTTGGCGGGAAAGTGGAAGCAGGAAGGAAAGCGATGCTCAGGCGGCGCGTCCACAGCGATGTGGACGATCTTCGCATCCATGGGGCGTGGGGGCCGCCGCGCCGTGTCACCGCCCGGCCCGATGCGGTCGAGCGGCGGCTGATCGCCGTCGTGCCCGCGTACAACGAAGCGCCGACGGTCGAGGGCGTGCTGACGCGGCTCTATCCGATGGTGGACGGCCTGATTATCGTGGACGACGGCAGCCGGGACGACACGCGCGCGATCGTCGCGCGGTGGATCGCCGACAAGCCGCACGCCTCGCTGATCGCCTTCGACGCGAACCGGGGGCTTTCGGCGGGGTACGGCGCGGCGTTCCGCTTCGTCCGCGCGGAGGTCGCGGCGGGGCGGCTCGATGCGGGCGATCTGATCCTGACGGTGGACGCCGACGGCCAGCACGACCCGGACGACGTGGCCGCGCTGGTCGAGGCGTTGGAGCGCGACGGGTTGGACGGCCTGATGGCGCGGCGGGACTTCTCGCTCTATCCCGGCTACAAGAAACTCGGCAACTGGCTGCTCTCCGCGTGGGCGACACTCTGGGGCGGGCAGCGGTTTTACGATGTCGAGTCCGGCTACCGCGTCTTCCGCGCCGGGCCGCTCGGCGAGGCGACGCGCTACTATGAGGGCTACCGCTACAGCGAGACGGTTGAACTGGCGATGATCTTCCCGCGCCTCGGCTACAAACTCGGCAACAATCACCTCGTGCCCGTGCCCATCTACCGCTCCAATACGCGAATGAAAGACGTCGTCATTGATCTCGTCGCCATGCCGCTCGCGTGGTGGCGGGTGATGACGCAGCGCAACCGCCCGCCGGGGATCGGGAGGCGATGGGGACCGTGGCTGCTCGGTATCTTCTTCGCGCTGCTCGCGCTTGTGCTGCTGCTCGTGGC
>JALYXG010000124.1 GCA_030947205.1 Chloroflexota bacterium | reverse complement strand
GAGGAGCAGGCCGCGACGGTGCGGAAGGTGCTCGGCGAACTGAAAGTGGGCGACAAGCCGACCGTTGTCGCGCTCAATAAAGTGGACGCGCTCGGCGGCGATGTCCCGGCGGACATTCGCGAGGCGCTGGAACTACCCGAAGCGTACGTCCCGGTTTCCGCTGTGACGGGGCAGGGGATGGACGAACTGCTCGCGCGCGTCGAATCGGCCCTGACCGACACGATGGCCGAAGTGCGCGTCTGTATCCCCTACGATCATTCTGCCCTCGTCGAGCGGTTCCATCGTAGCGGTCGCGTCGCATCGGTGGAGTACAGCGAGCAGGGGATCACCATGCAGGGCCTGCTCCCGCAGCGCGACGCCGCGAAACTCGCGCCATACCGCATCGCTAAACCGGCGTAAGATCAGTCGCAAACGCCGCCGGAGTGAGCCACAGAGACACAGAGGGCACAGAGAAGATCGAGAGAAAAAGAGTGATCTGGTTCTTTTCTCAGTCTCCCTCTGTGTCTCTGTGTCTCATCTCTCCGATGCCCTGATCGTTCCGAGTGTCGGTCGCATCGGCTATACTCGCGCGCAAGAGGGTGTTGGACCGATCGAAAGGGCGTACGGGGATGGCGAGTGACGATGCGACGGGTGCGCGACTGAGCGAACTGATCCAGCAACTGCGGGATATTGGCGGCATTGATCTCGCCGCCGTCGTTGGCAATGATGGGTTGTTGCTCGCGAGTAGCGCGGCCGAGGGGATAGATGCCGAGGCGGTGGGCGCGGTCGGTGCGAGCGGCCTGCTCGTCGCGGAGGCGTTGGGCCGCGAACTCGAACGCGGCGGCGTCACCCAGACGACGCTCGAATACGAGGACGGTCTCGTGTTGCTCACGCCGCTCGACCCCGATGTTGCGTTGCTCGTCCTCGCCCGGCCGGACGCCAACCTTGGGCGGTTGCGCCTTCTGACCCGCCGGGCGCGTGGCGAACTGCTCCGCGCCGTCAGCGCCTACGTGCTCTGGCCCGGCACCACCGAGGGCAGCGACCAACAAACGCAGCCGCATGAAGCGCCGCAATCCCACGATGAGTAAACTGGATCGGACGGAGAGCGCATACGCCCGCGCCGGTGTTGACATAGAAGCCAAGGCGAATGCCCTCGCCTCGCTCCGCTCGCGTATCCGCGCGACACACGGGCCGAATGTGCTGGCGGACATCGGCCATTTCGGCGGTGTCTACGCGCTGCCTGGCGCGGGGGAGACCGCACTCGTCGCCTCGATAGATGGTGTCGGGACGAAACTGAAGCTCGCCATCGCCCTCGGCACGCCGGAAGCGCACGCGGGTATCGGGCGCGACATCGTCCACCACTGCGTCAACGACATCCTTTGCTGCGGCGCGCGCCCGATCTTTTTCCTCGACTATCTCGCCGTTGGTGCGAGCGATCCGGCGACGATCGCGGCGGTCGTTGGCGGCGTGGCGGATGCGTGCCTGGCGCACACCATGGCGCTGCTCGGCGGCGAGACCGCCGAACTGCCCGGCATCTACGCGGCGGGCGATTACGACCTCGCGGGCTGCATTATCGGGAGCGTGTCGCGCGGCGCTATCCTTAATGGAAGTAAGGTGCAGGTGGGCGATCTGCTGCTTGGCCTGCCAGCGGCGGGGCTGCACACGAACGGCTATTCGCTCGCCCGCCGCGCGTTTGGCCTCGATGGTCCGCCCGAGGAAGTGCGCGAGCGGCTGGCGGCGACCCCGCAAGGGTTGAGTACGTCGCTGGGTGCATCATTGTTGGCCGAGCATCGCTCGTATGCCGCCACACTGCTGCCCGCGATTGATGCCGGGCCGATCCATGCGCTCGCACACATCACGGGCGGCGGCCTCGTGGATAACGTGCCGCGTGTCCTGCCTGCGCACCTCGCCGCGCATATTGAGCCGTCGCGCTGGGCGATCCCGCCGCTCTTCGCCGCGATTCAGGCTGGCGCACAGGTGGCGGATGCCGAGATGTACCGCGTCTTCAATATGGGCATCGGCATGGTCGCGGTCATCTCACTAGATCATCTCGCCGATGTGCAGGCGATGCTCCCGGATGCTGTCGTGATCGGCAAAATCATACCGCGCGGGGACGGCGCCCCGATGCGGATCACCGGGATCGTTTAGCGGGCACGTGCCCGGTACGCTACGAGCACGCCATCGGTCCACATTGGTGCGTGTGTGTCGAAGGCATCGGACACCGGCTCCGCAGCGCCAAAAATGCCGTAGTCGAACGGTTCGTTGGCGTTTGGCGGCGCGGGTTCGCTTGCCCAACCCGTTTCGAGAACACCGCGAATGTGGCGGTCTCGTAAGACATGGGCGACGAGCGCACGGTCGAGATATGTTGCGTCGTCCTGCACGGCGCTTGAAAGAAAGATGGACGCGGTTGGCGGGATCGCATCGTGCAGGGCCGCGAACGAACTGCGTCCTGAGGCGACGCGCAAGACAACCGCGTCGGGTAGTGTCACGGCTGGCATGAGTTCCGGCGCGATGGCGGCAATGCGGGTCGTCATCTCTTCCCATGCCGCATCGTTGTACGAAGCGCGCGTCAGGACGACGAGATTGACGCCCAATGCATCAAGCGCTGCGACGCTGGCGGGTGAAGGGAAATCACTCAGTTTCGCGAACAAGGCGCGGGAGGCGGGAGATAGAATCTCCGCGTCGCCATTGATGAAGCGGTGGCGGTTGGTTGTCGCGAGCGCCATTGTCACGGGCGCGCGGAGATCGGGCAGCACCGCGACAATCCCCGGCGGTTCCTGCCGCAACCAGCCGACGAGCGATGATTGATTGGCGTCCAACTGCGGCACAGACACGGTGTGGAGCGGGGCGATCGCGTATTCCACGCAGAGCGCGAGACCGACGATGATTGCCGTCGCGCTGGCAACCGCGCGCCGCGTCGTGCGAACGCGTATCCATGCAGCGAGGTGTTGCCAGCCAAATGCGGCGAGGAGCGCGACGCCGAGCATCGCAATCGGCGCAGCGCGCACGGGTGCACGTAAGGCGTCTCCTCCCGGTACGAACCGATACAGGAGGGCGTAGGGGAGCGGCAGATGGCCGACGTCTCGCCGCGCCAGATGCAGCGTTGGACCGAGGGTGAGCACGAAGCCGCACCCCGCGAGCGCGAGCGCGAACCAGCGCAGGTGATCTTTTCGCCGCATCGCTAGCCCGATAACAGCAAGAAGAAGGGCAATGCCGCCGGGGAAGAGATACATTTCCGTGGACCACGTCCATGCGTAAGCACGAACGAGCCGACCGTACAGGAGACTGTTCGGCGTCGCCGCGAGCCACGTCTGCGGGCGGGCGGACCAATACTCGACTTCGCGGAGGGGACGGGCGAACGCTTCGCGGTCGGCAACGTGCA
>JALYXG010000121.1 GCA_030947205.1 Chloroflexota bacterium | reverse complement strand
GCTGCCATCGTCGGATAGCCGATTCGGAATGCCATTACCGCTTGCCCACTCGGCTCCGGGAGCAATCCCGTCAGGGCGCGCGTGAAGATCGGGTCGCTGCCGGTTGCCTGCTCGCGATCTACCCGTTCGGGGACTTGGCAGAGCGGTTGCATCGCCAGTCCCTGTGTCGTCGCGTACAGGTGCAGCCGTTGCCACAGTCGCCCCGCCGCGAGCCGCTGCGCGTTGTCGTCGTGACCGCGCGTCACCAGCAGCCCGAAGGCGGCGGCGGTGCCCACCTGCCGGTTCCGCATCCCGTCCAGCCACGCCTTGTCGTAGGCGGGGAGCGATTGCGCCGGCAGGATTTTCCCCAGCGCCCGGGTCACGTCGGGCAGGCCGGCGGGGTCGAGCGTGATGCCGTCCTTATGTTGCTGGATCGCGTGCCAGTCCGAGCGCCACCAGGCGAAATCGTCGCGCGCCTGCTCGGGGTCCGCAATGATCGCCGCCGTCGCCTGGAGGGTGAGAGCGGCGAACCGTTGCTTCTCCGTCTCGGTCGTCAGCCAGACAAGGGTGACATCCGGGTTGGTGGCGAGGTCGCCCATCGCCGCGAGGACGCGCGCATCCACCGGCCGCTTGGTGTCGTATGCTCCCCGGTTGGTGTGCCGGAGCGGGATCGCGGCATACAGCGGCGATGCGATGACCGCACCCGGGGTGAGTTCCACGCGTGCGACGTGCGCGGTATCGCCTGGTGTCGGGAGCAGTGTGACGGTCGGGGTGAAACCGCTCGCTTGCGCCGCGAGGGTAAGGTTTTCGAGGGCGCAACCGAGCGAGATGTACATCTCGCGGCGGAGGGGATCAATCGCACCGATATTGCGCGACGGATCGGCGAACAGGTCGACACGGTTCGGGCCGAGCGCGAAGAGCCACGGCTGGGTATCGTGGGCGTTGGCGGCGAGGATAGCGGAGCGTACCAGCGGCAGCAGCGGCCCACCGCCCTGCGCATCCCATTCACCCCACGCCGTATACGCTGCGCCCGCATCGGTGGAAAAGACGCCCTGGTCGGCGGCACGCCATGCGGTGCCGGTCCCGGCGACGACGATGACCGCCCCCGCCCCGATCCCCGCACGCTTGAGGAACATTCGGCGGCTCACCTGTCGCTGGTCTGCCTCACGCGGGGGTAGCACTATCTGAGATGATTCACGCATCGTTTGCATGGAGAGTCCTTTCTGTCGGGAGCCGCGCGATTATCCTTAGAAAAGAGGATAGATGTTCCGGTGTGAAAAGCGCGTCGCACTGATGGCGTCGCTATGCCAAAACCGTCACAGTTACAGAATTGCGATGGCCTAATCGGGCACAGGCCATCGTTCTTCTCTGCTGGTTCCGGTGCGCGGAACTGTTCATACCGATCGGCAACCCGGTCGTACAGCCCCTCGATATCGGGCGCGGGCGCGAGGAGCAGGTCGATGTCTTCAAGTACCGTGTGCATGCCCCCTCCTCATCTCTCCGATCGCAACCTGTCAGCGTTGCGTGACGAGTTGGCGATGACCGCGACCGCGCAGAAACTTGCGCATCCTGCACTCATCCCGCCGTCGTCCATCATCGTGACATTCCTTGCCGGTCACGCCCCGGCTTCCTTCATCTGGATGAAGTCGCCATGCCAGTTGTGGTACCAGACCTGGCCGGTGTAACCGTTCACCGAGAGCATCCCCGTCACTTTGCCGTCCTTCATAATGTGCAGGGTGTAGTAACCGTAGAACGTGTCCGGCGTCTCGGTCATCGCGCCCGATTGATTCTGCGCTAGCCACTGCGCGGCATTCTGCGTAGCCTGATCCGGCGTCACGGTCATCGGCAGCGGATTGTATTGCGCGCGCATCATCCCGTACTTGGTGTTCCACATCATGTTCGGACCGTATTCCGGGAAGACGGTGCCGGTGTTCCGGTCAATCAGCACCTCGAACGCCTTTGTGCCGGTGTCCTTCTCCTTGACGATGGCGTAGAAGTTGTCCTGGAATCCCATCATTTCATCAACAGCCAGGTTCGCATTGCCGTAGCGATCGAGGTAGGTCTGCACCGCCTGCTGCGCCTGGTCAATGGTCACGGGGTTTCCGGTGGTGGTGGTACCGCCGGAACCGTTCATCATCCCGCTCGGGCCGCCCTGCATCGTGCCACCGGGCATCGCACCGGGGTACCCGGAGCCGTTCTGCCCGCTGCCTTGCATCATGCCGCTCGGTCCCTGTCCCCCTCGGCCCGTCAGGCCATTGAAGCCTCCGGCCATGACCAATCCGGTCGTGCCAATCGCCAGGGTGACGATGAGCGCGCCGACAGCGACCCACCCCCATGTCTGTTTCTTCATCGTTCATCTCCTCGTTGTGTGCGGACCGCGATGTTCACGATCACCAAGCGTCGGTACTCAGGGTAGCGCGATGCCCGTACGGGGAACGTGACAAATCGCACACGCCCGTGGCAAAAGCGTGCCAAGAGGGCGGATGGTCATCCAACGCCTGTCACGATGAGTATGACGAGGAGCGGGACGCCGCCGTTACATCGGCTGCGATACCTTCTCGATCTCGATCGCCTGCGGCGGCTTGCGGTCGTCGCCGGTGGTTGGCGGCAGGTGCAGCGCCGCACGCAACTGCACGAAGCGCAGCAGGTCGTTGCGCGTCAGCAGCCCGACGATGTGGCCGCCCGCGATGACCGGGAGCTGATTGAAACTCCCCCCTTGAATCCGCTCAAGCGCGGCGAGCACTTGATCGGTCGGTGCCACCGAGATCAGCCGCGCCAGCGGGATCATCACCGCTTCGACGCGCGTCCCCGCCCAGCGATCCTGTGGGATGCGCACGACATCGCTCAGCGTGACGATCCCGACGAATCGGCCCCCCTGCTCGACCGCCCCGGCGCGCGTGTTGTACGCGAGGAACGTCTCATCGATCACCTGCGCGAGTGTCGCCCCCGCCTGCACCACGGCGAAGTCGCGCGTCATGACGTGCTCGACGGTGACGCCCGTCAGCTCCTGCTGGAGGGTGAGTTGCTGCACGTTGCCCTGCGCGCTCGTCAGGACGAACCAGCCGATGAAGGCGAGGATGATGCCGTTGGCGATCTGGCCATTGAAGACGAGGATCACGCCGATGAAGATGAATCCGTAGGCGATCAGCGAGCCGACGCGCGCCGCGACCCGCGTGCCG
>JALYXG010000045.1 GCA_030947205.1 Chloroflexota bacterium | reverse complement strand
TGGTAGCGCGGGCTTTCCAGCCTGCGCCCCGCTCGCAGGCTGGAAAGCCCGCGCTACCACTCAAACAATGGCGATACCCGACCTACCGACTTTTAGATGCATCCATTCTGTATTCTGTTGCCAGATGAACGCGCCGACCCGGTTATGTAGCCGAATTTGCCGCCCTGCCCGATCAGGGAGCAATCGTTCGGTGTGCGGCGGGATCAACCGAAGGGACGGCTTTCCGCTGCCCGAAGGGGTAGGTGAAAAGCCGTCCGGCTCATCTGTTCTGATTGTGAGGGGTTAGCGAACGGCGTCGCGCTCGGCGAGGACACGCTGGGCGTCGTCTTCGGGGCGGTAGCCGAGCTGCTCCATCGTGTCGGTGATGTCCCAGTGGCGGGAGCTGTTCGCGGAGATGGCGTAGAAGATGCCAAAGGTGAGGTCCGACTCAATCGCGCGCCACGTCACCTGTGCGCCGTCGCGCGGGCTGAGCCACATCCAGTGAGCGATCTCGTTGTGCGGTTCCGGCAGAAACCAGCCGATGCGCAGGCAGATCACCGAAAGGCCGTACTGGTCGCTGTAGTACCGCCCCAGCGCCTCGCCGAAGGCCTTGGAAACGCCGTAGAGCGAGTCCGGGCGGACGGGTTGACTGGCATAGATCGGCCACTGCTGGTCGCGGTCGTACATGCCCATCACATGGTTCGTGGAGGCGAAGACGACCTTGCGTACCCCCGCCCGCCTCGCCGCCTCGATGATGTTGTATGCACCGATGATGTTGCCGTCGCGAACACTCTCCCACATCGCCTGCGTGCTCGAATCCGCCGCCAGGTGGACGACCGCGTCCATCCCTTCGAGCGCGGGGGCAATCGCATCGTAGTCCGCGATGTCGGCGACGACGTAATCCTCCACCGGGCGCTTGTCCGGGATCGTGTGGTGGTACTGGAGGCGCAAATCGTAGCGCTCCTTCAGCTGCTCCGCGAGCGAGCTACCGATGTTGCCCGCCGCGCCCGTGATGAGGACGCGCTTCTTCGCTACCGTCATAGGGATGACTCCTTTCATGGAATCGTGCGTTCTGTGATGCTCACTTTGCCCCCATCCCCAGCCCCTCCGCCCGCCACGCGGGGGAGGGGTGCCTCGCCTTGGGGTTTCGAGCAATGCTCAGGCACATAGCACTGCTTCTGGATCAATCTCCCCTCCCCAGCATGGCGGGCGGAGAGGCTGGGGATGGGGGCGTTATCCGTGCGGAATCCGCCTGCTCTCGTCCAGCACTCGCGCAATTTCCTGCGCGGCATTTGCCAGCACATTGTGCGCCTTCGCGAGGGCGTCGGCGTCGGGCGCACCCAATGCGACACGGTCGAGGTAGTGACGCACGCGGCGCTCCAATTCCTGGAGTGAGGCATTGACCGGGGCGAGCAGGGCGTCCGCCTGCTGCGCGCGGAGATGGTATTTGGGCAGGTCTGCCATGTGTCGGGTTCTCCCTTCGCTAGCGGGCCGCTTCGCCGTCCAGGCCGGGCGGGTGAGCGGCAACGACGATCTGCTGCAAGAGCGCGATATCCTCGCGACCATCCGGGCCATCCGTGAGCGGTGTTTCGCCCGTTGTCACGCAGTGATGGAAATGGAGCGCTTCTTCCTTGAATGCCTCGGCATAGGAAACATTGACGCGCGTGCGCCATTCCGCGCCGTCCGTCATCCCCTGCACCTCGACCGGCGTCGGGAAGTGCTTGAGCCAGGGCGAAGGGAACTGGATACGCACGCGCCCCGCCTCGCCGATAAACGCCAACTCCTCGAAGTAATCGCGGAGCGCCGACAGATACGACCACGTCAGCACGACGCGCGGGCCGTCATCGTAGGCAAGGACGGTCGTGACGGTCGGGTAGATCGTCGCGTCCGGCCAGATCGTCGTGAAAAGTGCCTGGTTGGGGCGGCCGAGGATACCTCGCAGCGCGTTTGTATCGTGGCTCATACTGCCAAGAATGGTATCGCGATAAAGGTGTCGCATGAGCGGTGATACATCCCCGATTGCCTCGACGGTCAGCCGGTCATCCTCCGCCGAGAGCGCGGCGAGAGTGTCTGGCGGGATGTCGCGGAACCGCTTGATGCGGTGGTGGGCATAGTACAGATCGGGGTCGGGGTGGAGGACGTTGATCTGCACGTAGCGCAGGTTGTCCATCGCCTGCACCGCCGTGCGCCCGTAGCGGTAGCCGGGGTCGTACCGCTTCATGTACGAGACCATCATCCGCATGCCGGTGCGCTCCGCCGTGGCGATCATTTCGTCCGCCTCGCGCAGCGTGAAACACATCGGCTTCTCGACGATGACGTGCTTGCCCGCTTCCATCGCCGCAATGGCAGGCGCCGCGTGTGACCCGGCGGTGAGGACGATCACCATATCGAGGTCCTGCGCGATGAGGTCGCGGTAATCCTGAAAGCGTGCGGCGATGCCGAAATAGTCGCCGACGGACTGCAACAGCCCCGGCGACAGATCGCTGATTGCCGTCACTTCAAAGTGCTCGTCCAGTTCGCTCAGGTTCGGCAGCCACATAATCTGCGCCACCGTCCCGCAGCCGATCACTCCAACGCGTAAACGTGCCACGGTGCGCTCCTTTCAGTCGCGAGTGGGCAGTGGGCAGTGGACAGAGAAACAATTCCGGAGCCTGTCCGCTCGAACTGCCCACTGCCCACTTTCCCCGCATTGTCGCAGATGCTCGACGCATCCGAAACCGACGATGTACACTGCCCGCCTAGCATCCGTATTTTCTCCTCCTCTCCTTTGCTCCAAACAAAGGAGAGGGGGCCGGGGGGTGAGGTTTCCCATGAGTACCGTTTCGATCTGGCAGGAGACATCGCTCTGGCCCACGCTGCCGCACCGACGCGAGGAGGCGGATGTGTGCATCATCGGCGCGGGGATCGTCGGGAGCACGCTCGCGCACTTCCTCGGACAGGCGGGGAAATCCGTCATCGTGCTGGAGGCGCGGGATGTCGCGCTCGGTGCGTCGGGCCGGAACGCGGGGCATGTCACGGTCCACCACAAGACGGGCTACCACACCGCTGTCGAGACGATTGGCCGCGCGACGGTCAAGGAAGCGCGCGACCTCGGCTTCCGCAACCGCGAGATCGTCAAGGGGTTTCTCGACGCGTACGGCGTCTGGTATGAGCAGCCGGGGAGCCTGACGCTCGCGTGGGATGCCGCCGAAGCGAAGGAACTGGAAGCCTCGGCGCGCGCCCTGATCGCGGACGGGTACGATGTCGAGTGGTACGACAAGGACCCGACCGGGCGCGGCTTCTTCGGCGCGATCGCGCAGGAGGGCGACATCGCCACCCAATCGTACTGGCTGACGACCGAGGTCATGGCACACAGCGGCGCGACGGTGATCCCGAACTGCGCCGTGCGAAAGATCGAGCAGGAGGGCGGGATCGTCACCGTCCACGGCCAGCGGGCGACCGTCCGCGCGCCGATGGTCTGCCTCTGCACGAACGCGTACTCGCGCACGTTGCACCCGTACTTTGCGGACAAGGTCTTCCCGACGCGCGGCCAGATGCTCGCGACCGCCCCGACTGCGCGCTTCATGGAGCGGACGATGGGCTGCGAGTGGGGGTACGAATATTTCCGGCAACTGCCCGATGGCCGCTTCCTAATCGGCGGCTGGCGCAACCGCTTCGCCGAAGAGGAAGTCGGCTATAACGACGCCGAGACGACGCCACATCTCCAGGCGGGCCTCGAATCCTTCTTGCACAAATACTTCCCTGAACTGAACGGCCTGCCCATCGAGCATCGCTGGAGCGGTATTATGGGCTTCACGGCGGACGAAATGCCCCTCGTCGGGCGGCTGCCCGATATGCCGAATGTCTACTTCGCCGTCGGCTTCACCGGCGGCGGTATGGGCATCGGCCCCGCCACCGCCGAGCGCACCGCCGAGTTCATGCTCAGCGGCACGCATCCCGGCGTCTTTAGCGCCGATCGCTTGACGGCGGTCGTCCGGTGATGACAGCGATTGTATGCATAACGATGGTCATGAAACCCACCGCACGATCTAACCCCGCACCGATAGCCAGGTACCCAGGAGGATGTGAAGGAGCAGTGATCTGACAGAATACCATGCCATTGCAGCATACTGACTACCGGCTACTGTTTGGCTTGCGAAATGCTCCGGGATTCAGTATGATAGGGGTGTGGAGTAGATAGAAGGCTTGCTAAC
>JALYXG010000016.1 GCA_030947205.1 Chloroflexota bacterium | reverse complement strand
GGGCCGGGGGGTTTGGTTCTACATCCTTCGTGGCCGTGCTACGATGCAGCCAACGCGGGTGACGCATTTGGGAGGGGGAAGCAATGCCGGAACGCCTGAGTCTTGCCGTTGATCGCAATGTGCCGGTGCCGATGCGCGATGGGGTCGTGCTCTTTGCCGATGTCTATCGCCCGGCGGGTCCGGGACCGTATCCGACGCTCCTGACGCGCACGCCGTACGATAAGCAGAACACCGCCGCGACTGCTCCGTTCATTCTGCGGGCGGCGGGGCGGGGCTACTCGGTCGTCGTGCAGGATGTGCGCGGGCGGTTCGAGTCGGAGGGATCGTTTTTTCCGTTCGTTAATGAGCGGCAAGACGGCTACGATACGCTGGAATGGCTTGTCGCGCAGCCGTGGTGCGACGGGGAGATCGGCATGTTCGGCGGCTCGTACGTCGGGATGACGCAGTGGCAGGCGGCGATTGGCGGCCACCCCGCCCTGAAAACGATTGTGCCCAACATCACCGCCGCCGACTACCACGCCGGGTGGGCCTATCAGGGCGGCGCGTTCCAACTCGGCTTCAACCTGTCGTGGACGATGTCGGTGCTGGCGATCAACACCGTCCTCCGCAAGCGAAAGGAAGACCCCGCCGCCGATGCAATCTTCCACGCGCTACTCGACGGTGCGGACAACCTGCCGGAGGAGTTCGCGCGCCTGCCGCTCGGCGGGCACGAAATCCTTCACGAATTTGCCCCGTACTACGACGACTGGATGAGCCACCCGACCTACGACGATTTCTGGGTGAACCTCGATGTTTCGACGCGGCATGATGCGCTGCATGTCTCCGCGCTGAACATCGGCGGCTGGTACGACATTTTCCTGAAGGGGACGGTAGACAACTTCACCGGTATGCGCGCGCAGGCCCCGGCGGCGGTGCGCGACCGGCAGGGCCTCCTCCTCGGCCCGTGGAACCACGGCGGCATGGCGCGCGGCAACCCGATCGGTGCGTACGATTTCGGGATGCGCTCGACAGGCGCAGTGATTGATGTGGACGGCATCCATCTACGCTGGTACGACCGCTGGCTGCGCAGCATCGAGAACGGCATGGATGCGGAGCCGCCCGTCCGCCTCTTCGTAATGGGCACGAACCGGTGGCGGAGCGAAAACGAATGGCCGCTCGCCCGCACCGAATGGCAGGAGTGGTTTCTGCACAGTGGCGGCAAGGCGAACTCGCTCCACGGCGATGGCGCACTCAGCCGCGAATCGCCCGCAGCCTCTGAGCCGCCGGATTCCTACGCCTACAACCCGCGCAATCCCGTCCCGACGATGGGTGGTGGCCTGTGCTGCAACGCCGTTTTCAACCTGGGTGGCGCGTACGATCAGCGTTCCGTCGAGACGCGCGAGGACGTGCTGGTTTACACCACGCTGCCGCTCGAACAACCCGTCGAAGTGACCGGGCCAATCAAACTGATCCTCTGCGCCAGTTCCAGCGCGCCGGACACCGACTGGACGGCGAAACTCGTGGATGTGTCGCCCTGCGGCTACGCCCGCAACCTGACCGACGGCATCCTTCGCGCCCGCTATCGCACTTCGATGCGCGAGGGCACGCCGATCACGCCCGGCGACGTAATCGAGTATGAAATAGACCTTTGGTCCACGAGCAACATCTTCCTGCCCGGCCACTCCATCCGCCTGGAAATCTCCAGCAGCAACTTCCCCCGCTTTGACCGCAACCCGAACACCGGCGAACTCCCCGGCCACTCCGCCGAGATGATCAGCGCGTTGCAGACGGTGTTTCACTCATCGGAACATCCGTCCCGGCTTATCTTGCCAGTAGTGCCGACGCTATAGACTGTGATTGACGAGCAGATCACAGGAGGAAGATGAACGATGGGAAGTCTTTTTCTGGTCGTAATGGCTGTCGTGCTGGTCATGCTGGTCGCCGCCTTGGTATTACAGGTCTTGGCATCCTCCCACAGTGACGAAAAACGAGCACGCCAAATGAATAATCTAGGACGTATAGGTCTCTTGTCATTTATGGCTCTCGAAGTGATTAATCCGGACAGCGATCTTGTTTGGCGTATGATCTCCTTCGCTTCCTTCGTGTTGCTGCTCGTCGTCATGTTTATTGGATACCAACGAAAGCGACGCCGTGCATCCAGTCCACGCTCTAACTGGCGGACGTTAGAATGAGCGGGTGTCTTCTGACAATCATGCTTGAATACGTACGACGAACAGCAGGAGATGACTTGGCTCGTCGCGACCGATCTCAGGGCTTGCCTTATTGCTTCTCCTCAGCAGGGAGCATCGCGCGCAGGACGCTCGTCTTCCAGACTGCCATGCCGCAGCCGAAGAAGTGTTTCTGATCCAATGTCCAGATCGCGGTCTTAGTTGCCATCGCCAGCGCGATGGTGTGCCAATCATCGGGATCGCCGGGAATACGGCGGCGCGCTTCCTGCTCGTAGTGAGCATAGGCTGGCTCCGCAATTATCGAAAAAAGAGAGGCAAAAACGATTACCGTTGTGCTGAGCAATTCAGGGGCGAACGTTGCCGGGAGTCGCCCGCCGCGCACCCATCCCTCGATCTTACGATCGAGCACGTACATCGCCTCATTCCATGTATATTCAGCGATGTAGCGTGTTCCAAGCGTTGAATGGAGAAGGAGGGATTGTGACGCTCCTGTCTCGCTATCCACCTCGCTCACGAGGACATTTGCATCAATCGTCAGATCCATTTTCCCGATCATCCCGTTCAGCCATAAACGCCTCTGCTAGCTCCTCGCGGGTAATATCAGTCTCACGCACAATGCGATCAATGAGCGCATGGAATTGCTCGAGCGCTTCCGCAGCCTTTGCCCGATCTACTTGCTGCACGGGTACGTAGATGCCGAGCACCTGACCGTGCCGCTCGATGACGATTGGTTCGCTACCCTTCAACTTCTCCGCGAGGTCGCCGCGCAGTTCGCGGACGCCGACGTGTTTGACACTCATTTTTTGCCTCCAAGGGTGAATACGAATGTTGTGTACACAATACGCTCTGCATGTGCGCATGGCAAGGGGACACTGGTGGTAGCGTAGGCTACCATGCTCACGCCCGGTGATCGTGTACTATCATGCTCCAATGCGGCGGACGATTTGCTGTCACATTCATGGGGAGGGGGAAGCCACATGGCGATTCGCATTGTCACCGGAGGCATCGCGCAGGAGACGAATACCTTTCAGCGGGAGCCGACATCGCTGACCGATTTCCAGAAGGGGTCGAGCGGTATCGTGCGTGGCGAGGAGATCATCGCGATGGAAGGGACGGGGACCATCTACGGCGGCATCGTCGCGGAGGCGAAGCGACAGGGCATCGTCCTGATCCCGACGACGTACGGCCACGCCGTGCCGGGCGGGCGCGTCTCGCGCGAGGCGTTCGAGACGATGCGCGACGAAATCCTCGCGGGCATCCGGGCCGCGCTACCGGTGGATGGCGTGCTGCTCGGCATCCACGGTGCGATGGCATTGGAACACAACGACGACGGCGAAGGGCCGCTGATCACGGCGGTGCGCGAACTGGTCGGGCCGGAGGTGCCGATTGTCGCGCCGCTTGATCTGCACACGAATCTTTCCGAAGAAATGATGAGCGAGGCGACCGCGTTCGTCGGCTACAAGGAGTATCCGCACATTGACACGCCGGAGACGGGCGCGCGGGCGATGCAAATTCTCGTCGCGACGATCAAGGGCGAGATTATCCCGACGATGGCGCACGTCAAACTGCCGCTGATCGCGCCGAATCAGTCTATGGTGACGACGTGGCAATCGCCGCTCAAAAAGGCGATTGACCGGGCGCGGGAGATCGAAGGCGAACCCGGTGTCGTCGCGGCGACTGTGCTCGGCGGTTTCTCCTTCTCCGATGTGCCATTCACGGGCGTCGCGACGATTGTCGTGACGAATAACGATGCCGCGCTTGCCCAACGTTACGCGAACGAACTGGCGAGCATCTGCTGGGAGTTGCGCGCCGACTTCACGATCCATCCGACGCCCGTGGACGCCGCGATTGCTGAGGCGATGGCGGGCGTGCCGGGCAGCGTCTATGTGCTGGCGGACATTTCCGATTCGGGCGCGAGCGGCACCGCGGGCGACGGGACGGCGGTGCTCCGTGGGCTGATCGCCGCGAAAGCGCGCTCGGCAGCGGTCGCGCAGATCATGGATCGGGAGGCGGTCGCGGCCTGCATCGCGGCAGGCGTCGGCAGCAACGTCACACTCAGCGTCGGCGGCAAGCACGACCAGTTGCACGGCGAGCCAGTCGAGGTGATGGGGATGGTGCGCCTGATCCACGAAGGACGCTTCCCCATTGCCGGGCCGATGGGCGCGGGCACCTTCGCCAGTCGGGGCAAGACCGTCGTGCTGGAAATTGATGGGCCGGGCGGCATCGAATTGCAGTTGACCGAACTGCGCGGCCACCCGCACGACCTCAACTTCTTCCGCGCCTTCGGCATCGAACCGACCGAGCGGCGCATCCTCGTCCTCAAAAGCGCCGCCCACTTCCGCGCCGCTTTCGAGCCGATCGCGACAAAAGTGATCGAAGTCGAAGCGCCGGGTATCAGCAGCCCGAACCTCCACGGCTTCCCGTACCAACGCCTCCGCCGTCCGGTCTACCCACTCGATCCCGACGTACAGTGGACTCCGCAAGAGGAACCATAGAGGGAAAAAGACCTGTCGCCCTACGACACGAGCGACATTCCCACTTCGGTTGCGAGCGTTACCAACTCGGGGCCGACAGTGAGGATCATCGCGGGTTCAATCGGTGTGGTCGTCCCACCGACGCCGAGAATGCCACCTTTGTGTGCCGCGATTCGCACGACATCGCCAGTAGTGGGGTCAATGTCTATGTGCGCGATAGTCCCCGCGAACGTGCCCGCCCGGTCGACGACTTTGAGATGCAGCACCTGATCCAGTTCGACGAGCGTGCCTCTCAAATCGTCCTGGACGACCTGATGGCTCGCCACGGTCACTGCATCCGCGCCGATGCTTTTCACCAGCCCGAACGGGATAAAGAACGTGCCGTCCTCACCGCGCATCTCGAACGCGAGCAGGTGCTGGAGGTGGAGATCGAAGAGCGGCTGCTCAATGCTCCCCAATTTGGTCCCTTCGATCAGAGAAACGACTGCCCGCCCCTTCAATGTGCTCGCATCCATGCAAAAATCTCCCGCTACACCATCCCACTTCCTGGGTATTACCGTCACAGAACGGATCATGCAAGAAGCGTGCCGGGTGTACGTACACCCGGCATGCTTCTCCTTAATTACTCCGTCACGCGCGATATGAAGACGGGAGGAGGCTCAGACAGGTTCGAGACGCTGTGTTGCCTCGGCATCGGCGACAACGTTCTCCCAAAAGTAGTGCATCGGCAGGAGGCGTTGCTCGCTCCAGGCGATGCGCTGATCGGCGTAGTGCAGGCTGCCGGGATGGCCATTCGCGCCGAGCGGCACGACCCAGCCGCTCTTCTCCCAGTCCGAGCAGTCGAAGCAGTAGCGGTTGACGGACAGGCCGGTGATCGCGAAGTCACCTGTGCCGAGGCCACCGTAACTGCCGCATTGCGGCGTGTCGCCGTCGCCGCCGACACCGACCGAGGGCGGATTGAGCGCGTCCGCGAGTTCGGGGAAGGTCGCGGAAAGGGTGTGCTGCGGGTTCGTCCGGTGGATTTTGCTCCATTGCCACCCCGCCATGTCGGGACCGCAACGTTCAGCAAGCCAGGCGGTCGCGCGTTGCAATGCCGTCGCAAGCACGGTCGCCCATGTCTCGCCCTCAGGCAGAAGTGTCGTGTCGTTCGCCTGCATCAGGGCAAGGAGCGTGTTGCGGAGGCGCGCGGCGAGCGGGAGCGCCTGCGCGATGGGCGAGACGACCGGTGTCTGCACGAGGGCGGCGAGCGGCGCGCCCTCCATGATATGCGCCGTCGTCTGCTCGCGCCAGACGGCGTAGAGGGCGGCGGGCACGCTTTCCGGCCCCATCACGCCGTCCCATGCCTGAAGCGCCGTTTTTGCCGCCATTGAACACTCGTCGAGCGGTTCGACGCGGTCGAGCATTGCGACGAAGGCACGGCTCGGGATAGAGAACTTCTCGGCGTGGATCGTTGTCATCGTTTCGAGCGTCGCGCCGGTCATGTCCGTGAGGCGGTCGGTAATCCGCTGCGCGCGGTAGGGCGGCGCGAAGTCGAGACAGATTGGATATGGGTAGTCGTCGCCGACGATCCGGTTGTTCGCCGTGGCGAAGAAGCCGGCGTGCGGGTTCGTCATGCGCGGCAGATTGGCGTGGGGGATGCGCCCCTCCCATTCGTGCTCGCCTGTCCATCCCGGCACGGGCAGCCAGAAGTTCGCGTCGCTGCGGATCGGAATTTCGCCGCGTGCCAGGTAGGCGATGCTGCCATGGCGGTCGGCCATCAGCAGATTGTTGCACGGGTCCACCCAGTCGCGCATCTTGGTGTCGAGGTCTTCGACGCTTTTCGCGGAGAGCATCGGCAGGAAGGTGCCAAACCCGGCATTTGGCCCGGTCGTCGCGCTGTAGCGCATCGCCAGCGCGTATCCCTCCGCCGGGTCGCCGACGGCGATGGGGCCATGCCGCGTAACCGTCACGTCCACCTCGACCGGCGCGCCGCCGCGTACCTGCACGGTTTCGTGGTATCGCTCGGCTTGTAGCCACTCGCCCTTGTACTCGTAGCGCGTCGCATCGCCCGCCGCGAACCGCTCGACGTAGAGGTCCTGATAATCGGCGGAGGCATGGGTGATGCACCACGCGACATCGGCATTGTGCCCGAAGTGTGCGAAGGCGGGCACGCCGCCGAAGGAGAACCCGATCACATCGAATGCGGGGCAGACGAGGTGATTCTGATAATAGACGCTCGGCGTATCGAGCGCGCGGTGCGAGTCGCCGCACAGGAGCGGCTTGCCGGAGGCGGTGCGCGAGCCGTGCAGCGCCCAACTATTGCTGCCGGTGCCCGTGTCCCACGCGCCAGCCATCGCGTCGGCGGCGGCGCGCAGTTCTTCCGCGCCATCGGGGACATTTGTGTACTTCATGCCGGGCGGCATGATCAGCGGGCCGGGGACGGACGCGCCCGCCCGCAGTTTCAGCAGCAACTCCGGCCCACCGGCGCGCAGTTGGCGCACCCGCCAGAGTTTCTGCCCCCACACCCCCATCAGGATGTGCCGCACCTTGTAAACGGCGGCAGCATGCCACGGCGCCCAAAGTTCGGGCGCCGTCTCGGTCAGGTGATACTCGATCGGCAGCACGGACGTTGTTTGAATGAACGCGTTGATGCCCTTGGCGTAGGCGTCGAACATCGCCTTCGTGTCAGCGTCGAAGGCGGCGTAGTCAGTTTGCGCGCTCGCGCCGATGCGCAGGCGGCGCATCAGGATGTCGTGCTCCCGCCCGGTCGGCCCGGCGATCTCCGCCCACCGACCGAGCGCGCGGCGGCGGTCATACTCCATCTGCCAGAGTCGGTCTTGCGCGTGGACATACCCCTGCGCGAAAAACGCGTCATGCACCGACCCGGCGCGGATGTGCGGGATGCCGAGCGAGTCCCGCACGACCTCCACCGACCCGTCGAGGCCGTCGAGACGCATCGTACCCGTGTGGTCCGGGATCGCTGCCTGTAAATCGTGCTCTTCGATGCGCATCGCCACGGCTCTTCCTTCCGATGATATTGACTGCCAGATGCTGCGTTGCGGGCACGATAGCACAGGGTGTCCGGTGGCGGTAGGGGATGGCGATTAGCGCGAGCGGAGCGTCTGCGTGAAGAAATCGAAGTTGTGGCGGTGCCACGCGTCGTCCGGGGCGATTTCGAGCGCGTGGCGCGTCCATGTGAGCGCAGACTCGGTCTGGCCGACGCGATGGAGCGCGTTCGTGTAGTAGATAATCCAGTTATAGCGGTAGTCCAGCGGGTTGGTGAAGAGCATCGTGTCCGGGAGGGACATCGTGCGCCCGATCTCGGTCCAGTGAATGACCTTTGGCCAGTCTTCCATGAAGTAATAGGTCTCGGCCAAGCCGAAGTACGCATCCGGCCAGTTCGGGCAGATTTTCAGCGCGCGGAGGTCGGCGTCGAGCGCCTGCGCGTAGTTGGCGCGTGCCCGTTGGAGGTCCGCCACGCGGGTCTGGGCGAGGTAGCGCTCATCGTCCCAGGTGGCGAGGCGGAGATACTGTTCGAGCACCTCGATCGCACGGGGGTAATCGCCTGCATCCGCATATTCGCGCCCGAGGTAGAAGAGCAGCCGCGTTTCGGGGAAGCCTTCGCTCTCCGCATACTCCGCTTCGAGGATGCGTAGGTTGCGCCCCTGCTTCTCCGGAGCCGGGCCTGTTGGGGGATGATGCTCCACAACGACATCCGCATTCTGCACCAAGGTGCGCGTTTCCTGGGCAGTCAGTACCTCATGCACACGCCCGACCCACCGGAACGCGCCGTCGTTGCGGACGCACCGCTCGCGCCAATAAACGCAGCGTGGGTTCCCCGCAGTATCCCAGTCGATGACATAGCGCCAGTAGAACCCGGCAATCTCCGCTGGCGCGCTTTCCACGAGCGGCTTGATGCGCTCCGCGTGGGCAACGACATCGTCCACATCTACCCACATCACCCAGTCGCTCGTCGCGTGGTCGAATGCGAACTGGCGGGCGGCGGCGAAATCGTCGCACCACGCGAAGTCGTGGATGTGCTCGGTGTAGCGAGCCGCGATCTCTTTCGTCGCATCATCGGAACCAGTGTCCACAACAACGATTTCGTCCACATTTCCATACAAGCTGTCGAGGCAGCGGCCCAGTGTCCGCTCCCCATTCTTGATGATAATTGCAACCGAAACGGTCATGCAACGCACCTCATCTACGAACGATTGCCTATGGACAAACCTGCGAGAAAAGCGCCCTCCTCAACGATACCATGGCACTGGGCGTGCTGTCAGTCGCGCAAGAAAAGCCGCAATCATTCTTCTGTACGATCACGCGGAAAACTGATACAGTGGCATACAGCATTTGGAAAGCGTTCTTATGACAGATAGTGGGGGTGTGCATGGGCGATGATTCGACTCCGCAGCGTCCGGGCCTCTCGCGGCGGCACTTGCTCAAGGGCGCGCTGAAGACCGGTGCGTACGCGGCGCCGGTGCTCGCGATTGTTGGCAGCGCCTCTGCGGTCGGTGCCGTCAGCCCGGTGCCGACGGGTATCCCC
>JALYXG010000455.1 GCA_030947205.1 Chloroflexota bacterium | reverse complement strand
AAGAGCACGCTGATGTTCCTGACCGTCTTCAAACGCCGCGCCGTCGCCCTGATGATTATCCTCGCCGCGCAACTCGTCCTGCTCGCGACCATCTTCATCAACCTCAATTTCGCCTGAATCCACGGACGCACGTATCTTTCCCCGAGGGCAAGCGCCGACGTACCGCCTGTGGTTGACAGACGCCGCCACGTACGGTTTACTGCTGCATGCGGTAGATGACTTTGTTGCGCTTGTTAGTGAACAAAACCGAGGGTGCCGATGATCCTTCCGATTATCCTACGCGATGACCTGCGACGCGCCGTGCGCGAGCGGATCAACACGCAACCGCTTCCCGCTGCGGTTATCTTCAACAGCCATATTACCGGCCTGGCGGTGGCGCGATCGCTCGGGCGGCGCGACGTACCCGTGATCGCACTCGACCGCGACCCAAAGGGTTACGCGTTGGCGTCGAAATACGCCACCGTGACCGCGCTCTGCCCCAACGTCCTCGAAGACGAGGAAGGGTTTATTCGCTATCTCCTCGATCTCGGCGCGATGCTGGACCGTCCCGGCGTCCTGTATCCGACGAACGATGAGTGGGTGCTGGCCGTGAACCGGCACCGCGAACGCCTCGGGCAGTATTTCATCATCCCGTTCTCCGGCCCCGACATCGTCGAACCGGTGCTCGACAAGGCGCGGCT
This sequence comes from Chloroflexota bacterium, assembly GCA_030947205.1. GTDB lineage: Bacteria > Chloroflexota > Chloroflexia > Thermomicrobiales > JALYUS01 > JALYUS01. The sequence continues at coordinate 5,124 of JALYXG010000455.1, read as the reverse complement.
CTACGGGACGGCGCGCGAACTTGGCATCCCGATTCCGCGCACCTGGGACATTGGGCGCGAGGACGTGGCGCGGGTCGCGGCGGCATTGCCGTACCCATGCATCGTCAAGCCGACCGAGCAGCGCTCGTTCTACGATGTTTTCGGCGACAAGGCGTGGCGCATCGGTTCGCCCGAGGAGTTCCATGCAGCACTCGACCGTGCGGCGGGGCATCCGCTCGTCGCGCAGGAGATCGTCGGGCAAGGGTTGACGGATTTCTACTCCGTTTGCTCCTATATCGGCAACGACGGCGAGGCGCACGGCACATTTGTGGGCCGGAAATTGGAGCAGTATCCGCCAGATTTCGGCACCGGCTGCCTAGTCGCGGCGGAAGGCCCGGCGGCTATCGCCGAGCGCGGCGTGCAGATCCTCAAGGCATTCGGTTATCGCGGCATCTCGGAGGTCGAGTTCATCTACGACGCGCGCGATGGCGAGCACAAACTGCTCGACGTGAACACACGCGTCTGGAAGTGGATCGGCCTGCCGATCGCCGCCGGTGTGGATTTGCCGTGGTTGGCATACGCTGATGCGACCGGGACGCCGGAGATCGCGCCACCCGCCCGTGAAGGGCTGATCTGGACCTACGCCAAGGATTACATCGCCCTGCGACTCGCTGGGAAAGGCGGGGAAACCGCCGCATATCTGCCCGAGGAAGCGTGGGCGGCGCTCTTCGCGGGGGAGACGCGCGACGTCGTTGACGCGGTGATTGATCCCGACGATCCCGCCCCGGCGGCGCGCATGATGGCGAACATCTTCAACCCGACGCCCTATTTCTGCGCGTGCTGATCGGCACGGCGAACACACGAAGGATACCAAGGATGACCGAAACGACGACACCGCGTGTGGGCTTCTGGCTGCCGATCTTCGGCGGATGGTTGCGCAATGTCGAGGACGAAGGGATGCCGGCGACCTGGGAATATTGCCTCCAGGTCGCGCGCCGCGCCGAAGCGCTCGGCTTTGCCGCGACGCTCATCGCGGAACTGAACTTGAACGACATCAAAGGCCCCGCCGAGCCGGTGCTCGAAGCGTGGTCAACGGCGGCGGCGCTGGCGGCGACCACCGAGCGGCTGGAAATCATGGCGGCCATCCGCCCCGGCTTCCGCAATCCGGCCGTCGTCGCGAAGATGGCGGCGAACATTGACCGCATCTCGCACGGCCGGTTCACGCTCAATGTCGTTTCCGCGTGGTGGGCGGAAGAAGCGCGACAGTACGGGATGCAGTTCGTCGAGCACGACGAGCGGTACGCCCGTACCGACGAATTTCTCGCCGTGCTCAAGGGGATGTGGACGCAGGAACGGACGACGGTAGCAGGGAAACACGCCCGTGTGGAGGAAGCGTACCTCGCACCGAAACCGGTGCAGCAGCCGTGGCCCCGCCTGTATGCCGGTGGCGAGTCGCCCGCCGCAAAGGAATTGATCTCGCGCGAGTGCGACGCCTACCTGATGCACGGCGACGATCTGGAGACGGTGCGTGGCAAGATCGTCGAGATGCGCGAGCGTGCGGCGGCGCACGGCAAGACGATGACCTATGGCATGGCCGCGTATATCATCTGCCGCGACAGCGAAGAAGAGGCGCAGGCGGAGCTTGCCCGGATCACGGACGTCAAGAAAACAGCGGGCTACGCAGGATTCAAGGACTTCACAACGATGTCGCAGCTCGAACGCGAGTTGACGCTGCGCGATTACTCGGTCTCGAACCGGGGCCTCCGACCGAACCTCGTCGGCACGCCGGAGCAGATTGTCGAACGGATGCGGGCCTATGCGGACGCGGGCCTCGATCTCTTTCTGATCCAATGTAGCCCGATGCTCGAAGAGATCGAACGGATCGGTGCGCAGGTGCTCCCGCTCCTTCGCGAAGCGACGACCGCTCGCGCGTTGGTCGGGGCGTCTGCTGGGATGCAAGGGGAGCGCGCAACGTGAGCACGGCCACTATCACCACATCGTCCACATCGGCAGCCTCAATCGCCGCACTCTTCGACGCGCGCCGCTCCACCCGGAAACTCGGCCCGGCCATCTTTTCACCGACGCTGATCGCGGACCTGGCCGCCGCGACCCATTCCATGCCCTCGGCATTCAACGCGCAACCGTGGCATGTCGTCGTCCTTCGGGAGCGCAACGCCGCGTTCTGGGATCGGATTGCGGAAACATTCGCGGCGCGGCTCGATGGCGATCGGCGGGCACGGTATCTCGCCCGCGCGTCGGGGATGCGCCACGGCGGGATGACGCTGCTGATCTTCGAGGACTTCGCCCGCAGCGCGCCGCGCGACGGACTCACCGACGCGGAAACGCGCGATCAGGCGAGCCAAAGCCTCGGCATGGTCCAACTCGCATTGTGGCTGACGATCACGGCGCACGGGCTCGATACGTCGTTGCAGCACTGGCACGCGCGCATTGAGGATGTCGCCCGCGACTTTGTCGGTCTCCCGCCGGACGGATACCGGCTTGTTTCGTTCATGCCGGTCGGCGAGCGCGCCGAGCCATTGCCGTCGCGCGAGGAAGCGGTCGGGCATTTCTCAGTAGAAACCGCCGCAAACGCCGCGTCGCACTGACAAGGGACCGGCGTGCCACTGTAATAGATCGGCGCGCGGGTATTAGCCCAGCAGATCGAAATCCGTCCGATAGCGGTTCGCGTTGAAGACGCCCGCCGCCTTCGCCCCGTCCACTGCCAGCCCGACGCCGCTGACGAAACTCGCTTCATCCGAGGCGAGAAAGAGCGCGGCTTGCGCCACCTCCTCGGGCGCGGCCATCCGGGGCGTCGGGCACGCGGCCACCGCTCGCCGGATGAACTCCTCGCGATCCATGCCGGGCGGCAGCCCCTGCCAGATCATCGGCGTGTCAATCGGGCCGGGGCAGACTGCATTGACCCGGACCCGCTGGTCGGCGTAGGCGAGGGCGAGCGACTTCGTCAACCCGATCACGCCATGCTTGGTGGCGACGTAGAGCGGATCGGCGGGCCGCCCGATCAGGCCACCGTTCGACGACATGTTGACGATCGCGCCGCCGTTCGGGTTGTTCAGGAAATGCGGCAGGGCATACTTGCAGCCGAGAAAAACGCCCTTGAGATTGACCGCGACGACGCGGTCGAAGTCCTCCTCGCTCCGATCGAGAATCGAACCCTGCATACCGATACCGGCATTGTTGAAGATGATGTCGAGTTTGCCGTACCGCTCGGCTGCGCCATCCACCAACCGTCGCATATCGTCACCCGATGCAACATCGGCCCGCATCCCCGCCGCCTCGCCACCATTCTGCGTGATTTCATCGGCAACCTGCCGGACGCCCGCCTCGTCCAGATCGCCGAGCATCAGCCGTGCCCCCTCGCTCGCAAACAGCCGCGCGCTGGCCCGCCCGATCCCCGATGCCGCCCCCGTGATGACCGCTACTTTGCCCGCAAGCCGCATCGCTCACCCCTTTAGTTCATCCCATACGACCGCCGCCCGCATTTCGGGTAACGGAGACGTATCGTACATCACGGCTTGCTCCACCGGCGCGATGCGACGCCGGACATGCCCGCGTTTGACGAACAGCGTCTTCTGTCGGCATACTATGTGCGGCAGACCGACCGGGGCCGCGTGCGGCAAAATGTGTGGCCCGGCGGTTTCTTCGTGTGACAGGGGCATATCGCCAATCGCTTGGCGCGCAGTGGGAGAAACGCACCGTGGTCGCACCCGAACTACATCTGCAATCCGCCGCACCAACGCCGCGCGAAACACTGGCCCGCCTCGGTCAGATGACACGCACGATCACCGTCGAGCAGTGCGCCTATCTCGCCATTTTCGTCGGCGCCGTCCTGACGCGCTTTTGGGACTTGGGCAGCCGTGCGCTCCATCACGATGAGAGCCTGCACGCGTGGTTCTCCTACAACTACGCCATTGGTAAGGGGTATCAGCACGACCCGCTGATGCACGGCCCCTTTCTGTTCCATCTCAATGCCCTCGTCTACGCCCTGTTCGGTGCGTCGGACGCCAGTTCCCGCTACGGCCCGGCGCTGTTCGGCGTCATCCTCGTCATGCTGCCAATCCTGCTCCGGCCGCTGATCGGGCGGTGGGGCGCGTTGATTTGCTCGTTCCTGCTGCTCATCTCGCCGAGCATCCTCTATTACTCGCGGCTGATCCGTCACGACATTTATCTGATGACCTTCACCTTCCTCGTCCTCGTCGCCATCGCGCGGTATGTGCAGACGCAGCAGGGCCGCTGGGTTTACGTCGGCATGATCGCCCTCGCGCTGGCGCACACAAACCACGAGGCGTCGTACATCATTGCCGTGCTACTCGGGGCCTTCCTTTTCCTTGTGATTACCTGGCGCGTCGCGAAATCCCTGCTCCTGGCGACAGTCGTCTACCTGATGGCAGCAGGAACGGCGCTGCTCGTGCTGCCGAAACTCTTCAAATGGGAGAAGTTGCCGAAGATTCCGTGGGACGCGCAGGCCGGTGAGATGGACTGGGCGCATTGGGGGCCATATCTCCGCGCATTGCTCTTCCACCCGATGATTTTCTCGTTCCTGATCGCGACTGTCTTCTACCTTTGTGCGGCGGTCTACATCCTCAGCACGCTCCGGTTGCGCGACGTGGAGCCGGGCACGACGCCGAATGACCGGTTGTTCGGCGGCTGGGAGATGACGAGCGTTGTCGGCGCGTTCCACCGGCTGCTCGCCGAGAAGCGCGTGCTGCTCGGCGCGGCGAGCATCGCCTTTTTCTTCTGGGCGATGCTGTATTCGAGCTTGTTCACGAATGTCGGCGGCATCTTCAGCGGCGCATTCTACTCCGGCATCTACTGGGCGGGCCAGCAGGATGTCTTCCGGGGCGGGCAGCCATGGTACTACTTCGCCTTCCTCTTCCCGCTGTCCGGGCCGACCGCATTCCTGTTCGGCATCGCGACGGGTGGCGTGACGGTCGGGCGTTTCATCGCCTATCTGCGCGGCAAACGCGAGATGACGATGCGGCTCTTCACGCAGGTGATGCTGCTCTGGTACGGGGTCGGCATGTTCGCCGTGCTTTCCGAGGCGGGCGAGAAGATGCCGTGGCTCGTCTGCCACATCATCCTCCCCTTCACCGTCCTCACCGCCTCACTCCTTGGCGAAGCAGTCGA